>JANMZN010000121.1:0-24026 GCA_031383285.1 Segetibacter sp. | reverse complement strand
TACATAAGGCTCGTTTTCTACCAGTATCAATCCGAAAAAAACAAAGCCTTTGTACGTCAGTTGCTCATCTTGTATGCCTTTGATGGTAGGTTTAATAATGCGCTCTTCCACTTTTTGCATAAATATTTCATCCACAAAAGGCACCGGACTAACGCAACCCATTCCGCCGGTGTTAGGTCCTGTATCTCCTTCACCAATTCTTTTATAATCTTTTGCATGACCAATTCTTTTATAATCTTTTCCATCGGTCAGTACAAACACACTTACTTCTATCCCTTTCAGAAATTGCTCAACCACTACCCGGGCACTCGCTTCGCCAAATTGTTTATCCTTAATCATGGAGGTAAACACCTGTCGGGCTTCGGTTACATTTTCACAGATTAGCACGCCTTTCCCTGCTGCCAATCCATCAGCTTTTAAAACGATGGGCAAGGTATGTTGGTCCAGATAAGCCAGCCCTTCGTCAAAATTATCATCAGTAAATTCAGCGTAAGCAGCGGTAGGAATGTGATGCCGCTGCATAAAGTGCTTGCTAAACGCTTTGCTACCTTCTAATTGTGCCCCTGCGGCGGAAGGACCAATGACTTGAATGTGCTGCAAAGCCGCATCTGACTTAAAATAATCATAAATGCCCAAAACCAATGGGTCTTCAGGTCCTACAATCACCATATCTATCAGTTCTTGATGGCAAAATGCACGGATAGAATTAAAGTCAGTTGTTGCCATTGAAACATTTTTACCGAATTGAAGCGTTCCTGCATTGCCCGGAGCGATAAATAATTTTGTACACAATGGGCTTTGATTAAGCTTCCATGCAAAAGCATGTTCACGGCCACCCGAACCGAGTAATAATATGTTCATAGTTTAAAATCTGTGGTGCAAATGTGTTTTTATTCTGCGTTTTTACCTATTTATTTTCCATTTTTCGTTTTACGTTTTCAAATTTCGCTATTTTGGGGCGTTAATTTCAAACAACAACCAAACTGTAAACCCAAAAAATCAATATGAACACCTCGATTGCTGACCAGACAATTTCTCAAAAAGGGCATCCAAAAGGATTGTATGTGCTTTTTGCCACTGAATTCTGGGAACGTTTTAGCTATTATGGAATGCGAGCCATTTTTGTGCTCTTTATGACAAATAAATTGTTGTTTGATAAAGCGTATGCTTCTAACATCTACGGTAGTTATACAGGGCTTGTTTACCTTACTCCATTAATAGGAGGTTATGTGGCAGATAGATATTGGGGAAATCGGAAATCAATTTTTGTAGGTGGTATATTAATGGCTTTGGGTCAATTCATCATGTTTCTTTGTGCGTCCTTGCCGCAAGGTTCTGCCACTGCACCCGCCATTTTGTGGACAGGACTAGCCTTCCTCATTTTCGGAAATGGTTTCTTCAAGCCTAACATTTCTACCATGGTAGGTCAGTTGTATCCTGAAGGGGACAACAGTAAAAAAGACGGCGCCTATACCATTTTCTACATGGGTATCAATGCAGGTGCTTTTGTTGCTCCGCTTGTTTGTGGTTATTTGGGTGAAAATGTTGACTTTAAATGGGGCTTCCTTTCTGCCGGAATTGGAATGTTGGTAAGCCTTGTCATCTTTTATTTTACCAAAGATAAATATGTGGTTTCTCATACAGGTGAGCAGTTAGGAGTAAAAGCAAATAAACTAAAAGATACTGCTGTTTCAGAAACCGGAAAATCTGGATTTAGTTCTACGCAGGTAGTCGTATTGATATCTTGTATCATTGCAGCTATTTCTGTTATACATTTTGTTTTGGAAGTTGATTTTTGGGGTTCGTCTATTTATGGTATGACCTTGTGTTTGCCTTTCGCTATTCTTACCGACCGTTCGTTGACAAAAACAGAAAGGGAGCGTTTGTGGGTAATTGTCATCATTATGTTGTTTGTTATTTTCTTTTGGATGTGTTTCGAGCAAGCGGGTGCATCACTTACCTTTTTTGCTGCAGAACAAACAAACCGAATGGTAATGGGATGGGAAATGCCTGCCAGTTATTTTCAAAGTTTCAATGCCGGTTTCATTGTTATATTGGCACCTATTTTTGCTTTTATGTGGGAGAAGTTGGCTAAAAAAGGTTTTGCTCCTCCGGCACCTATGAAGCAAGCAATGGGACTTGGTTTTTTAGCACTTGGCTTCTTATTTATAGCCTTTGGTACAGATGATAATCCCGCTGTTAAGGTGAGTATTCTTTGGCTAACAGGATTGTATTTTTTACATACTGTTGGTGAATTGTTTTTAAGCCCTATTGGCTTGTCAATGGTTAATAAGTTGACGCCGGGCAGATTTACCTCTTTGATGATGGGCATTTGGTTTATGGCAATAGCAACGGGTAACAAATTGGCAGGTACCATGAGTTCATTGTATCCTGATCCAAAATCGACAGCACCGGCACCAGTATTTTTGGGTATTACTATTGATAACCTCCATACTTACTTCATGATATTTGTAGGATTTTCCGGAGTAGCTGCTATTATTCTTTTCTTCTTGTCTTTCAGGTTGAAAAAAATGATGCATGGTTTAAGTTAATTGAATTTTTAATTAATAGAAAAGGGCGATCAAAAATAGATCGCCTTTTTTATTTGATAAAGATGTTTTATTTATCTTACTCACTTTAAGCCAAAATACATGACTGAACAAACACCAACACGAAAGCACCCAAAAGCATTGCCATTTTTGTTTTTTTCAGAAATGTGGGAACGGTTTGGCTATTATCTTATGATTGGCATCTTTACTTTGTATCTCAAAGATGTAAATCAGGGTTTTGCTATGACCGAAAGCGAAGCGGCAGATCTGTATGGAACATTTATTGCCCTAGTTTTTCTCACTCCATTTGTTGGCGGCTTAATTGCAGACAGGTATTGGGGTTATAGAAAGTCAATTATCATCGGTGGAATATTAATGGGCATTGGTTATTGCCTCATGTCTGTTCATAGCCTTACGATGCTATATATTTCTATGACATTGGTCATCATTGGCAACGGATTTTTCAAGCCAAATATTTCTACCTTACTTGGTAATGTGTATTCAACCAAAGAATACGAACATAGAAAAGATGAAGGCTACAACTTCTTTTATATGGGTATCAATATCGGAGCCTTTATTTGCAATTTTTTTGGAGCGGTTTTATACATTTTATTGGGTTGGGGTTATGCATTTATTGCTGCGGGTGCAGGTATGTTTTTAGGCGTTATCATTTTCCTTATAGGTACAAAACATTACATAGCTGCGGATGTAAAAAAGGGCACAAGAGAAGGTGATATGTCTTTTAGTAAAATAGTGTTGGTCATATTGGTTCCGGCTATTGTCTTTGGCATTATTGGTTGGATGATTCCCGGATCATTGATAGGTTCTGATAGCACAGACGCTTTCATTTTTGCCTGTATTCCGGTGATTTATTTTTATTCCTCATTATTGTTAAAAGCTGATGCTGCTGAGAAGCGACCAATAGCTGCATTGCTTGCCATATTTGCGGCTGTTATTTTATTTTGGGCTGTTTTCAAACAAAATGGTTCTGCATTGACTACTTGGGCTGACCGATACACCGATAGAGAAGTTGCAGGAAAACCTGCTGAAATATTTAGTGCATTATCACTTTCGCAAAAAGTAGCGTATCAAAAAGATTCGGTTGCGTTGTACGATCATCAATTTCGCTTGCAGAAAAGCAATGGTAAGGTTTTGAAGGAATACAATTATCCTTATTATTTCAAGAATGTTGCGCCTGATAAGTTGCCCGAAACGGGTGAAAGTATTAACCTGTGGGCTACCAACATCAGCCAATCTATCAATCCCGGTTGGGTTATCTTACTTACACCATTAGTGGTTGCTTTTTTTGCATTTTTAAAAAGGCGAAATAAAGAACCTTCAACACCTACAAAGATTGCTTTCGGCCTGGTAATATCTGCTATTTCTTGTTTGTTTATGGTATGGGCTGTTTATGCATGCAAAAACGGTACTGAAAAAGCGAGTACATGGTGGCTAATTATTACGTATGGTGTAGTTACAGTAGGGGAGTTGATGCTTAGTCCTATGGGTTTATCTCTTGTTTCAAAACTGAGCCCGGTAAGAATTACATCTTTGATGATGGGAGGGTGGTTTTTAGCTACTTCTATTGGCAATAAACTGTCCGGTGTATTGGCCACTATGTGGGATGGATATGAAAATAAGGCAAACTTTTTTTGGGTAAATTTTGCATTGTTGTTGTTTGCTTCCCTCATCATGATAACCATGCTAAAATGGCTCAATGGCATTATGAAAGAAAAAGGATTGCATTAATCGGAATTAGTAGGAATAAAAAAGAAGTCCAAAAAAATTATTATTTTAATGCCCTTAAAACAACCGAAATGAGTGAAGAAAAGAAATTTCATCCTTTTGTTTCAGCCGAAACTTCTATGAAAGAACTTACTGTCAAATCTATATTGATGGGCAGTATTTTTGGAATAATATTCGGAGCATCCACTGTTTACCTTGCACTAAAGGCGGGTCTTACTGTTTCTGCGTCTATTCCAATTGCGGTCATTTCTATTTTACTTGGAAAGATGTTTCTTAAGACCACGATTCTTGAAAATAATATTATTCAAACAACCGGTTCTGCAGGTGAAAGTATTGCTGCAGGGGTAGTTTTTACATTGCCAGGTTTCCTTTTTTTGAGCGATCCAATTAGTGCTAATTTTTTTAATTATATCACTATTCTTACCCTTGCCATATTCGGCGGCATACTAGGCACACTGATGATGATACCTTTGCGGAAGGCTCTAATTGTAAAAGAACATGGTATATTGCCTTATCCTGAAGGTACCGCTTGTGCTGCAGTTTTAAAAGCAGGAGAAAAGGGTGGTTCGCTAGCTAAAACAGCTTTACTAGGTGTCGCTTTTGCTTTTGTTTATGCTTTTCTTCAAAAGATTTTTCATGTGATTGCAGAGTTGCCGAGCTTCATGACTAAACAATCGCAGAAATTTTATCCTTCTGCTAAATTGAGTTCAGAAATCACGCCGGAGTATCTTGGTGTTGGATATATTATTGGTCCAAAAATAGCTGGGGTATTAGTTGCCGGAGGTGTTCTGAGTTGGTTTGTTTTTATTCCCTTGCTTGCATCATTAGTTCCATCAGATACCATCGCATTGCAATTGATTAAGCTCGGTTATTTGTTAGACATTTCTAAAGATGGCGGTCCCGGTAGCTGGAATGCAGCGACACATACTTTTGGTGATTATTCAACAGCTATTTACAGAGCGTATATACGGCAAATTGGGGCTGGTGCAGTTGCCGCAGGTGGATTTATTACACTTTTTAAAACCATCCCAACTATTGTTTCATCTTTCAAAGGCAGCATTGGTTCATTAAAGAAAACAGAAGATGGATTGGTTGCTGTTGTTCCAAGAACAGAGCGAGACCTTTCTATGAAAATAGTTGGCATAGGAAGTTTGGTTCTCATATTGTTGATGACTGTTCTTCCTCAGGTGCCAGGCGATAGTATAGCAAGCAAATTGTTGTTAGGAATCCTAGTCATCATTTTTGGTGCTTTTTTTGTTACGGTGTCGTCAAGAATTGTTGGTTTAATAGGCTCTTCTAACAACCCAATAAGCGGCATGACCATCGCTACTTTAATGGGTACTTGCTTGGTTTTTATAGCTGTCGGTTGGACCGGAAAAGTGTATGAACCAATGGCATTGGTAGTTGGTGGAATGATATGCATTGCAGCAGCAAATGCCGGTGCTACTTCGCAGGATTTAAAAACCGGCTACATTGTAGGGGCTACACCAAAGTATCAGCAGATTGCATTGTTTGTTGGTGCTATCGTGTCTTCTTTGGCTATCGGGTTTACAGTAAAAATTCTTGATACACCCACGCAGGAAATGCTTGCTCAAGGTATTCACCATGCCATTGGAACGGATAAATATCCTGCTCCCCAAGGCACATTAATGGCAACACTGGTAAAAGGGATTTTGTCCTTTAACTTAGATTGGCAATTTGTATTGGTTGGTGTTGCCATTGCTTTCGTTATGGAACTGTGTGGAATAAAGGCACTCAGCTTTGCCATCGGTATTTACCTTCCACTCAGTACTACTTTGCCTATTTTTATTGGAGGTGCAGTAAGAGGAATTGCCAATTGGAGAAAAAAACTGAAAGTACAACCGGCAATTGCTGAAGAAGAAGACCTTGGTAAGGGAAACCTATTTGCTACAGGGTTGGTAGCAGGAGGCGCTGTTGCAGGAGTTATTGTTGCTATTCTATCTGTTAATGAAAGGGTTGCTGCTTATCTTGAAAAGGTAAATACTGAACATTGGTTGACGGGCATATTAGGTGGTGAGACGAGTTTTTATTTGCTTGGTGTAGGCTTTTTTGCCTTTATGTGTTTTGTTTTGTATAAAGTTGCAATGAGGCCAGATGAAGATGCCAATGATACGAATTCAATTAATCAAGCAAATCAATAGGTAGAGAATTTTTTAGTAAGGCAAACTAGTTGCATTTAGACCCCCCAAAAAAAATTATAATGAGGCATAGTATATTAATAGGATCTGATAAGGAACAAATCATTAGTCGGGTGCTCCAATTAAATGAGCACACCGAAAAACAGTGGGGTAATATGGAAGTAACGGGGATGTTGCACCATTTAAATGAATCAATTAAGTTACTGTTATCAGCTAAACCAAAGCATCCAAAAACTTTAATTAAGCAACAGATTTTGAAGTTTATCTTCCTTCATATTTTAAAAAAATTTCCTAGAAATGCTAAGACAATTTCAAGCTTGGATGTTGTAGGTAGTAGGCTTGAAACAAATTCATTTGAAGAAGAGCGAACAGATTTGCTTCGATTGCTTAATCAATTTCAGAGAGCAACGGAAATCAAAGCCATTCACCCATACTTTGGGCAATTGACAAAAAATGAATGGGGAATTTTTACATGGATGCATTTAGACCATCATTTGAGGCAGTTCGATATCTAACCCTGCTTAATGAATAATTTTTTAACCGGTTTTACAACCTTGTCTAGGTGAAAAAATAAGCCGGTGATAAGTGGTAACCATAATTCAAAAAATCTAAAAAGAAGGGAAATCAATAAGGCGTCAGCGGTATTGAATCCATAACGCTTGAGGATTAAAGTAAGGGACATTTCTATTGCTCCGAGCCCTCTCAAAAAGGGGGATATAATAAGAAAAATAGTAGCTACAATGTAGCCAACTATTGAGGCAGTCCATGAGCCATTTAATCCTGTTGAAAGCATAGCAACATATAAATGTACTACTCCTACTATTTCTATTAAGATGGAAATAATGGTCGCATACCAGAATTGCTTCCAGATAATATCAAAAGAAAATATTTCAACTAGGAACTTCTCAACTTTTGGACGCTTTTTTATAGCCCATTTATAAAACGGCCCCTTCACTTTTACTGACCTTACAAACAAGCCAATCGCCAACAACATTGCCAGCATCACAATAAATCCGGCTGTAGCTCCCGGTACATAAGTGTCTTGAACAGACAGAAAAATGAGTACGGGAATGGCAACAATTAAAACAGAGAAAATTCCAATGAATCCATAAATGACAGATGCATGGTGAACTTGATTTGCATCTTGTTGCCGTTTTCTAATATTATTTGGTAAATAAGCTAAAGCAGTGAATCCTCCCCCGGGCAAGAATACCGCCATTACATTTCTTTTAAGGAAAAGTTCTGTAGCATCTTTCAAAGATATCTTTCCATTAACCGAATAAAAACTGAAAATATATAAAGCAGATTGTAATAGTATATACACTATTGTTAACAATATTCCTATTGAGACCCAAAGCCAATTTGTATGGCTGAATGAATTGCCTAAGGTTGCGAGTTCTTTGCGCTGTTGCCAAAAGAAAAATACCGCACCAGATAAAAATAAAAGTGCAAGAACTTCTTTCCACCAACTACCTTTTTTCTCTCTTGGTTCCTGAATTCCCTTATTTTCATTCATTTCAAAATATTACTATTATAGTTTTCCTATTTTTATCTCTTCCACTATTGACGGATCCAAAAGCGTTGATGTATCTCCCAATTGCTCCAACTCACCTTCAGCAATTTTTCTCAATATTCGTCTCATTATTTTACCACTTCTTGTTTTAGGCAAGCCTGTTACAAATTGAATTTTATCAGGCTTTGCAATTGCACCAATTATTCGACTGACGGTTGCTAAAATATCCCGCCTCATTTCATCTGCATCCCCATGAAAATGTGTGCAGATTACATATGCATAAATACCTTGACCTTTAATGTCATGCGGATAACCAACTACTGCACTTTCTACCACTCCTGTATGCATATTGAGGGCATTTTCAACCTCCGCAGTTCCTATTCTATGTCCACTTACATTTAAAACATCGTCCACTCGACCGGTAATTCTATAATTGCCTTTCTCATCTTTCAATGCGCCGTCTCCGGTAAAATATTTATGGTCATAAGTAGAAAAATAGGTAAGCCTGCACCTTTCATGATCTCCATAAGTGGTTCTTAGTATGGATGGCCATGGAAATTTGATACACAGATTTCCTGAAGACACTTCACCCTCTTTCTCTTCTACTTCTTTACCTTGTTCATCTACCAATAAAGGTTGTACTCCGGGCATTGGTAAAGTTGCCCACCCCGCTCTAGCAGGTGTTATGCCAGCAAGGTTGGAAATCATGATGCCACCTGTTTCTGTTTGCCACCAGGTATCTACAATCGGGCATTTCCCTTTGCCAACTTTTTCATCGTACCAATGCCATGCTTCCTCATTTATTGGTTCGCCTACGGTACCTAAAACCCTCAGGCTGTCCAGCTTATAGCCTTCTAAAAAAGAGTCTCCCTGTGCCATTAAGCTTCTGATAGCAGTTGGTGCCGTATAAAATATATTAACCTTGTATTTGTCTATTATCTGCCAAAACCTTGCCGCATCAGGATAACTGGGAATACCTTCAAATATCATAGTAGTAGCTCCTGCACTTAAAGGACCATATATTATGTAGCTATGGCCTGTTATCCATCCTATATCAGCTGTGCAAAAAAAGACTTCACCCGCTTTGTATTGAAATACGTTAACAAAAGTATAGTTGGTGTAGATCATATAGCCCGCACAGGTGTGGACCACTCCTTTTGGTTTTCCTGTACTTCCAGAAGTATATAGGATAAACAATGGATCTTCTGCATCCATTTCTTCAGCGGGAAAATCTGTTAATCCTTGCGTTTCTACTATTTTTATTTCATCATCCCACCATACATCACGTCCTTTTATCATACTCACCGGTGTGTGGGTCCTGGTATAAACGATCACTTTTTTTACAAAATGAATACCTAACAATGCATCATCAATTACACTTTTGAGCGGAATATCTTTCTGACCTCTAAAAGCACCGTCTGCTGTAATAATAAATTCTGATTGTGCATCAATCACTCTATCAGCAATGCTTTGGGCACTAAATCCACCAAAAATTACGCTGTGGATGGCACCTATTCTTGCGCAAGCTAAAACAGCTATTGCCAACTCAGGTATCATCCCCATATATATGCAAACTCTATCCCCTTTTTTGACTCCATTATTCTTCAAAACATGCGAGAAAGCACAAACTTTTTCATATAATTGCCTGTATGTCAAAACTCTATGGTGCTCATCCGGATCATTGCCTTCCCATATAATGGCAGGTTCATTAGCTTTTGTTTCAAGGTGCCTATCAATACAGTTTTCTGTTATATTGAGTTTGCCGCCTTTGAACCATTCTACAACAGGAAGGGAAAAATTCCAGTTGAGGCCAGTGTCCCATTTCTTTTTCCAAAGAAAATTATTGGCAATTTCGGTCCAGAAATGTTCGGGATTTTCAATACTTTTCTTGTAAGCATTTTTATATTCCTCAGCACTTTTGATCTGATAGGGGTATTGCATGATGAAAAACTTTATGAACACAAACCTAAGTAAAAACAATTGGTAAAAAAATGTGTTTATTCATTTGTGCTTATCTCAAAATTAGGCTCCATATACTTTTCGAATGTATTCAGTTCAATTTTGGTTTTTTGAAAACTGTTAGGGTATTAAATATTAAGTTTGCCACAGATTGAAATAATTCAATTTTAATTTTGAAAGTTCCACGTATAGTTTAGGTTTTAAAATGCTTATTGATTTCATCACTCGATATTATAAATTTCTTTGGTTGGCATTGACCGCAATCGGGTTTGTAAAGATTTTGCTGTCATATTCCTTTAATGCACATTTGGAAGGCATAAATGGAATGATATATGCCCTTTTTAAATGGTATAATGATGATGAGCAACAGCTTGAAGATTTTGCTCCCCGTAGAACTATGATGAGAGTGCATAATATTGTAACATTAACAATGTATGGTGTTGTCGGAATGATTTTTTTTGCATCTTTAATCACTATGTTTCTTCCGGGAGGATAGCGGTGGTTTGCTGAAATTAAAACTTAAGTGATTAATTAATGTCCATAATCATAAAAGGAATTACAAAGCTCTATGGAGCGCAAAAGGCTGTAAATAACCTTTCATTTTCTGTAAATAAAGGGGAGATCGTTGGGTTTCTTGGACCAAATGGTGCAGGTAAATCGACCACAATGAAAATGATTACCGGCTACCTTGTTCCAGATCAAGGCGAAGCCACTGTATGCGGCATAAATGTACTTATGCATCCTCTAGAAGTAAAAAGAAAAATTGGCTATCTTTCAGAAGCCAACCCACTTTATTATGAGATGTATGTGAAAGAATACCTTGATTTTATAGCTGGGATTCATAAGGTAAAAAACTGCAAACGGAAAATTGATGAAGTAATTGAATTAACAGGTTTGTCTATTGAACAAAAGAAAAAAATAGGGCAACTGTCAAAAGGATATAAACAGCGGACCGGTCTTGCTGCAGCCCTCATTCACGATCCAGAGGTATTAATTCTGGACGAACCCACGAGTGGTCTTGATCCAAACCAAATTATTGAAATTCGAAATGTTATCAGAGATCAAGGACAAAATAAGACAGTTCTCTTCTCATCGCATATTTTGCAAGAAGTGCAAGCGCTTTGCGAAAGAGTAATTATTATCAATAAAGGCAATCTTGTAGCTGATGATAAACTACAGAATTTGCAAAAAAGCGGATCAACAAATGTTATTAAAGTTTCTTTTTCAGAAAACATTGAGAAAGAAAAATTAGCTCAGATAGCAGGGTTATCAGCTATCATACAGATAGATAGCAATAGCTGGCAGATTAAAGGAGACAATACAAATAGCATAAAAAAGCAATTGATGGAACTGAGTTTGCAACAAGGGTTTAATATCGTTTCTTTGCAAACTGAGGGTGGGAGTTTAGAAGAAATTTTCCGAACGCTTACAACAAACGAAAAAACAACATAATTTACCCGGGACAGACAATAACAGCATTTTTTGGCCTTCCCATATAAAACAACAAAAAACTCATGAGCTACATTTCCGACATTCATGCCAGGCAAATTTTAGATAGCCGCGGCAATCCAACAGTTGAAGTAGATGTAATAACTGACAATGCTATTATCGGTCGTGCTGCCGTTCCAAGCGGGGCTTCCACAGGTATTCATGAGGCTGTAGAATTGCGCGACAACGATAAGTCCTCTTATATGGGGAAAGGTGTTTTGCAAGCAGTTAAAAATGTAAATGATATCATCGCCGATCACTTGTTAGGATGGCCGGTTAATGACCAGTCGGGGATCGATAAAAAATTATTAGAATTAGATGGAACTGATAATAAGGGAAACTTAGGTGCAAATGCTATGCTAGCTGTTAGCTTGGCAGTAGCAAAAGCAGCAGCACAAGAAAGTAGCCTACCCCTATTTAAATATATTGGTGGGGTAAACGCAACTACGCTTCCAATACCATTAATGAATATCTTAAATGGTGGAGCTCATGCCGATAACAAAATTGATTATCAAGAATTTATGATTGTTCCTGTAGGGGCAAATTCATTTAGTGAAGGGCTTCGTTGGGGTGTTGAGATTTTTCATCACCTTAAAAATGTACTTAAGAAAAAAGGATATAGTACCAACGTAGGCGATGAAGGTGGTTTTGCACCAAACATTCAAAGTAATGAAGAGGCAATAGAAACAGTCTTAATGGCAATTGAAGCTGCAGGATATAAGCCCGGCGAGCAAATTGGCATTGCCATAGACGCTGCCACATCAGAAATGTGGAAGGCAGATGAAAGTGTATATCATTTTCACAAAAGCGATGGTAAGAAGTATGATATAGATGAAATGGTGAATTATTGGGTTGAGTGGGCCAATAAATACCCGATTATTAGTATTGAAGATGGAATGGCAGAAGAAGATTGGATTGGCTGGAAAAAACTGACAAATGCCCTAGGTAATAAGGTGCAATTGGTTGGCGATGATCTATTTGTAACAAATACCAAAATACTACAAAGAGGAATAACAGAAGGCGTAGCAAATAGTATTTTGGTAAAAGTAAACCAAATAGGTACTTTGACTGAGACAATAAACGCTGTTCAATTGGCACATCTGAACGGTTATACAAGCATTATGAGCCATAGAAGTGGTGAAACTGAAGATACTACCATAGCAGATTTGGCAGTAGCCTTGAATTGTGGTCAAATAAAAACCGGTAGTGCAAGCCGAACAGATAGAATGGCGAAGTACAATCAATTGATAAGAATAGAAGAGATGTTGGGCGAAAATGCTATTTACCCAAATGGCAGATTTAAATTTCGCAAATAATTTAATGTTAATGCTGGGTATTATTAATATATTAGTTTAGCTTTACTATTCATTAGTTTATCATTTATATGGCAAAATTGCATAGTGCACTCAACCTTTTGCTTAATAAATACGTCATTTCAATAATCGTATTTCTTGGTTGGATTTCCTTTTGTGACAGAAATGATTTGATGACCCAATGGGAAAGAAAGCAAGAGTTAAATAAGCTTGAACAAAGCGAAGCTTATTATGTAAGCGAAATTGAAAACACTAATAAATACCTGTCAGATTTGAACAATAATCCTGCAACACTCGAAAAAATAGCAAGAGAAAAGTTTTATCTGAAGAGATCCAACGAACAAGTCTTTCTTATTGTTAAAAATGAACCAGAAACAAGGGAATAGCAATAATTAATATTCACCCCCGTTTTTAAGTTATAGGCTTAACAAAACGGCAAAAAACGATAGCATGACTAAGTACTCAACAGAGGAACTGATTTTATTTATCTACGGTGAGACATCTGAAGACCAGACTAAAGATATTTCTAAAGCAATCCAATCTGATTGGAATTTGAGAGAAAAGTATCAGGCACTAAAAGAATCTATGAAAGGTTTAAATAGTATTGTACGTTCTCCACGGCAGCAGACAATCAATGCTATTCTCGAATACGCAAAATCAACAGCTGAGGTTGCACCTTAAATAATTTGTTTTTTAATTTCGACCCGTATCTTCACTTGGTAATATGACTAAGAAAGAGAGATACGGGTTTTTTATTGAGTATTTTAAAGAAAATGCTCCTGATGCAGAGACCGAATTGGTGTATGACAATCCTTATCAGTTATTAGTTTCAGTTATACTTTCTGCACAGTGCACTGATAAAAGGGTTAATTTAACAACTCCTTTCATTTTTGAAAAATTCCCAACAGTTAACAAACTTGCTGTTGCAGAGTATGATGAGTTATTTGCTATCATTAAATCTATTTCTTATCCGGGAAATAAGACTCGACATTTAATTGGAATGGCAAAAATGATGGTAGAGAAATTTGGTTCAAAAGTTCCATTAACAGTTGAAGCACTAATGCAATTACCAGGAGTTGGAAGAAAAACGGCTAATGTAATTACATCTGTACTAGATCATCAACCCAATATGGCGGTTGATACGCATGTTTTTAGGGTGGCAGAAAGAATTGGATTAACTGTAAATGCTAAAAATCCACTCCAATCTGAGAAACAATTGGTAAAAAATTTACCAGTTAATATTATTTTTATTGCACATCATTGGCTGATTTTGCACGGCAGATATGTGTGTGTAGCCAGAAAACCGAAGTGCTTAGCGTGCGGTCTAAGACCTGCCTGTAAATATTTTTCTGTATTAAATTCAGGAAAAGTAAAGAAAAAGTCATAAATTTTCGTTTTTTTGCATTAAGTGTGAAACCTTAGAATATGAAAGTCCTAAAAATTGCGGTGATATTGGTTTTATGTGTTGTAGGTTCTGGCAAACTTTACAGTCAGTATTATTATTATAGTGATAAATATTATGAATCAGAGTACCTAGTTGAATTCGGGGTAAACATGGGTATCATGTCCTCTGTTACTGACATTGGAGGTGCAAGTAGTGACTCTAAAATTTATTTTAATGAGTTTAATAAGATGGCCTTCACGCCGGGATTATATCTTGGATTTACTTATCAGGATTTTATTGGTTTGCGATTAAATGCAACTTGGGGCAAGGTAGAAGGATCTGATGCTAATATTTCAGGTACATCTAATAATCTTGTTTCGAAAAAAAATAGAAACCTTAATTACAGGAGCAATATTGTTGAACTTGCATTGTTGGCTGAATTTCATCCTCTAATGTTGCATTATTATGAAGATGGTCCTCCTAGGGTTTCTCCATATATAACTGCTGGGGTTGGATATTATTCTTTTAAACCTCAGGCTATGTTCGATGGTAGGTTGATAGACCTGAGACCTTTAAGACTCGAAGGTCAAGATTTCGAAGAATATCCTGATAGAACAACTTACAAAACTTCCCAGGTAAATGTGCCAATTGGTGCAGGTTTAAGATATGAGATCAATAATTTCATGAACATGAGAGTAGAGTTTTTGCACAGGGTTCTATTTACTGATTATTTAGACGATGCAAGCAATAGATCGTGGATCAACCCTAAGCTTTTTGATAAATATTTAACTCCGGTTCAGGCTGCGTATGCTAAAGCTTTGTATGACCCAAGAATTCCTGGAGCCAAGCCAAGCCCTGCCAGAAGAGGCAATCCTGACGATAACGATTCTTTCCTTTCATTTTGCCTTAGATTTGGAGTGACAATAGGTCGAAGATCTAGGTAACTTTTTTAATGATATTTTTTAATGGCTGCATTTTATGCGACCATTTTTTTTAATACAGTAGTTTTAAAATCAAATAATAGCATTTGAAAATTCCTGTACTATTGAAAAATATTAAGTTTGCGTATGTCTTACAAAACATTCTTTATCCCGAAATTAGCTTTATTATTTTCTTTCTATTTTGTTACAATTGCGATTTATTCCCAATCGAAAATAGACACTGACAGACCTGATCAAACTGAAAGTGTTTACACTATACCCCAAGGATGGGTTCAATTTGAAGCAGGCTTTAACAAGCAGCAAAATGACAAATGGAGTAATGAATATTTCTCTCCTACACTACTAAGTAAATATGGCATCTCTTCTAAAGTTGAATTGAGGTTAATAACAACAATCGTAACCAACTCAACAATGCTTATGCCACAAGGAACTACCAACTATACTGGACTGGATCCGTTACAAATTGGAGCAAAAGTTTCACTGTGGGAAGCTAAAAAATGGATACCTAAAACTTCATTGATTTTTCATTTTGGAATACCTAAAACGGCTTCTAAAAACTATGACGTTAGAAAAATAGCACCCAATTTTAGATTTACGATGCAAAATGAATTATCTAAAAACGTAGCTATCGGATATAACATTGGTGCCGAGTGGGATGGTGAAACGAATACACCTACCTACATTTATACATTTGCCCCGGGCATGAATCTTAGCGAACGTTGGTATGCTTACATTGAAGCGTTTGGTTCACTCAAAAAAAATGAAATAGCTCAGCATAGTCTTGATGGTGGAATAGCTTATTACGTAAACAATGATTTCAAATTGGACATTTCTTCCGGATTTGGAATATCATCAGAAGCCCCTGATTGGTATTTCGCTGTAGGTGCATCATTTAGATTTAATACGAGAAAGTCTAAAAAAAGTAACTAATAGCTAAATAGGAAGAGTTCATGTTTATTTTGTTGACTATTCTTTAATCATATACTTGGTGTCTGCCTGTGAAGTGCAAGTAACAGATAAATCATTGATGCAGACATGCTCAGGTAAATTGGCAACATACCATGTAATGTCAGCAATATCTTCAGCATGTAACGGGGTATAACCTTGATAAGCAAGATCTGCTAATTCTTTGTTCCCTTTATACCTTACCAATGAAAATTCTGTTTCTGCCGCTCCGGGATTAATAGAGGTTACTTTTATTTTATGTTGAAGCAAATCAACCCTCATGGAGTGGCTAAGGGCATCTACAGCAAACTTGGTTGCGCAGTACACATTCCCTTTCTCATATACTTCCTTGCCTGCAATGGATCCCATATTGATAATGTGGCCCCTCTTTTTGGCTATCATATAGGGTGCAATAGATTTTGTAACATACAACAGACCTTTTACATTGGTATCTATCATTGTGTCCCAATCATCAGTATTGCCATTTTCTATTGTTTCTCTGCCTAATGCTAACCCTGCATTATTTACTAACACATCTATCTCTCTCCATTCTTCAGGCAAATGCTCAAGGTTTTGAGCAACTTCTTCTTTATTCCTGATATCAAAGACTAGACTTAATATCCTTGTTGAATATTTTTCACGCAACACATCTGCAAATACATGAAGTTTTTCTGATCTTCTTCCTGTTATGATGCAATTCCAATGTTGAGATGCAAATTTTTCGGCAATAGCTTTTCCAAATCCTGCTGTAGCCCCTGTTATTAAAACTATTTTATGCATAGCTGCGAAGGTAGGTAAGAAGTTATTTAAAATGTATTTCAGCTACATGGTAATTCACCTGAATTTTATTAAATGAACTTATCTAATTAAAACCACAGTTCCCTTTTTTACTATTTTTCTGCCAAGATAATCGGTAGCATCAGCCATGTAAATATAAGTATTGGTCGCTTGATCTTTACCATTGACTTTCCCATTCCAACCGTCGCCAAGTCTTGAAGTCGAGAAAACCAATTGCCCCCACCTATTAAAAACCCTGAAATAATTTAGTGTTTTGATACCTGCTGCAATTGGTCTTAAAACATCATTGCGGTTATCTCCGTTTGGTGTAAATGCTGATGGGATAAACAAATCAGGAGCAGTTTTAAAAATAACAATTTTTATTTCATCAATTGCAAAGCAGCCTTCAGGAGAACTGACCCTTACGCGATATGTAATTGAATCGAAATTGGCTCCAAGCGTAGCAATAGGATGTGCAGTTTGTGGACTATCAAGCCCGTTTGAAGGCGACCATGAATAATTTATTCCACCTGTAGCATTCAATTGCAATGGTTGATTTGCAACTATCGCGGTATCATTTCCTGCAAACGCATATACTTTTGGGATAACCGTAACCAAAACTGTATCAGATGTAGGTTTAGGGCACCCCAATGTATCTCTTGCTGTTAGAATATATGAAACACTCTGACTGGCAGATGTGATTGGATTTAGGATAGATGCATTGTTAAGCCAGATTTGCGGTGTCCATTCAAAAGATGAACCAACTACTTTGCCTTGCAGTTGACCCTTATCCGGATAACAAATAGTAATAGGTGTACCCGCATCTGCAATTGGATAAGGTACAACTTTTACTAATAATGAATCGCGGGCAAAGCATTTTCCAATCGTAGCTATCAGTCTAACTCTTGTTGTTGTATCTGGTTTTATTATTGGTTGCCGAGTGTTTGCACCTGAGAGAATTATTGTTAAGGGTGTCCAAATAAAACCCGTAGCATTGGTAGTTGGATGAAGAATGAAATCATCTGTTTTGCAAATGGTTGTATCGTTTCCTGCATCAACAGACACCGAATCTACTACATTAACCCTGATAGAATCTCTAGAAATACATCCAGCATCATTAAGCGTTACCGTATAAAAAGTATCTTTTTTTGGAAAAACAATTGGAAAGGCAGATCCAGTATTTAAAATATTATAAAGGGGGATCCATGAAAAAGAGCCTGTTCCAATAGCCTTTAAGGTGAGGCTATCAATACTACATATCAATGTATCCTTAAACGGTAAGGTAAGTACAGGTGCAGCTCTTACAATTACCAGATTTGTGGAAGTGTCTTTGCATCCTTTGGAACTAGTTACTATTAACCTTACATTCTTATTACCTGCTACAGGATAAAGGTATGATGGATTTGCAACATTTGCAGTATCAGCATTGGTTGATCCTTGACCAAAATCCCATTGCCAGGTATTAGCTATTCCAAACCTAACAAAACTTTTATCCTGAAACTGAAAAGGAGATTGATAACAGCTTCCAGTATAACTAAAATCAGCATTGAAACCAGGATAAACCCCAATTACTGTTGCATTCGTATCTGTACAACCGCTAGTCGCTCTTACAATTAGTCTAACTACATAGATACCGGTATCAGGAAATGTAAAGGTGGGATTTATTTTTGTTGAAGTGTCTGTAGTCACACCTTGAACTCCAAAATCCCAAAGCGCACTTTGAATGGTAGATGATGAATTTTGATTTGAAAATGAAACATCAAAATCGTTGCATGAAAGATATTTGTAAGGCAACGTACTAATATATGGTTCACCAGACAATGCCACAGGGGTGGCTGCTGCAAAATCGCAATTGCCAATAGCAAGGATGAAATCTTTTCTATGGGTATTAATCACAACACCATTTCTTCTTTCTGTAACGCAAACATTTATTACATACCTACCGGCAGCAGGGGCTACACCGGTTATTATTCCGGTCGTTGGATTTATTGTTACTGCAGATCCTAAAGGGTTGTTTCCACTGAAAGTAGGAGTTAAATAGGGCAGCGGGTTTAAGCTCAAGTTGGCAGCCGGTCCCGGATTAGGATCAGTTGCTGTTCCACCAGAGAAGGCATCACAAAAAGAATAAGTCAATGTATCTCCATCGGCATCTGTGGCACCAAAGTCTAATATAAAGTTTTTATTCTTACAAACTAGTGCAGTGTCTTTTATTGCAAATTGTGGGCTGTTGTTATGACCGAACGGTACTAAAAGTTTGCCCGGTACACCTGTAGTAAATGTAGCCCCAACGCCAGTATTGATAGATAGATTGGCAAGGCCGTCTGCCCTACAGCATCTTAACCAACTAAGTACATATCCTTCATTATTATCGACTAGTTCAATCGTACTCGAAAAAATCCCAACCTGAAAACAAACGCTTGGTGGATTGGTTAAACAGGGAATTGCATTAGTATTTAATCGTATAGTGCTAATTGGTAATTGTAAAGGAAGGGATAAAGTAGCATTTTGTGTTAAACTACCAGCATTATAAATTCCTATGTTTACCGTTTCTGCAGTCAATACTTGCCCACTTGATGCACAGTCTCTAAACAAACGCATGGTAATTTTGTACTTGCTTGTTCCATCTACAGATCCAGGTCCTAAATACTCATAATACAATTCACCACCAGAAATATGACTTGCATAACCCGAAAATGTAAATAATAATAATAATAATATGGATGTAAAAAATGATTTCATGAAGTTCATCAATAGCTAAGACACAAGTATTATAAGAAATGTTGTCCTGCGATTAAAAAAGTGAAAGTACAAAAGGTTGCTAACGTGTAATCTGTAATTTGATGAGTTAATGTTAATTTTTATTTTTCTGACCGGATAAGAGAAACGATTGAACAAAAATTCGAAAGGGATTTATTAAGTTTTTCTGGATCTTCAATCATACTCATATGGCCAACGTCTGGAAATATATGAATAAAAGAAGTGTTTGGTAAATGAACTTGCTTAAGGACATCATTCATTGGTGCAGGAATATCTTCAGTTCCTATAATAAATAATACAGGTATTGCGGCCTTTCTTAAAACATGCGTATTGTCTTGCCTATTTATCATTGCATTATAGTACTGAATCAGGGCTTGATTGCTAAAATCATATCCTTTTTCTGTCAATCGAACAATTAAATCGCTTTTTTCAGTTTTACTTTTATTAGAAAATAAGTTTGCAACTGTACTCTTAAGAAAAAGGCCAGCACCATGCTCTTCAATAAATTGTATGCCCTTTTTACGGGTATGTTTTTTTTCATCAGAATCAAAAAATGCAGTTGAGTGAATAAGACCAAAACCAGATAACATACTGCCATATATACTAGCAAAAGTTAGCGTTATATAACCTCCTAAACTATGCCCCAACAGAATACATTGATCAATGCCTTCATTTTTCAAAATGGCATGCAAACAATTGGCGTAGTCTTCAATCGATATGCCTTGTTTAAAAATCATTTCAGATTTTCCACTTCCGGGTAAGTCGGGAATAATGAGCTCGAATTTATTTTTAAGTTCCGATAGTTGTTCATCCCATATACTACTGTCTTCTCCAAATCCATGAAGCAAAACAACAGTTTCGCCTTCACCGACCTTAGTGTAAACTATTTTTGCATTTTGGTAATGAATAAACCTTTGCATGTTATTTTTTAATCCGTGAATTTATTAAACAGTAAACATAAAATATTAGAAAGGAAATTGTAAGCCAAAAGGCCAGCCGAAATATTGAGTCACCATGCAAAACATAGAAAGTTTCGCCTTGAATAAAAGGTATCGCAAATTTAATTGCGCCAGTTGTATTCCATGGAAGCGATTCTTTGATCGAACCATAATCATCGATTACTGCTGAAATTCCTGTGTTAGCACTTCGTGCAACCCATTTACGGGTTTCAATGGCCCGTATTCTGGCATATTGCAAATGTTGTCTATGACCTGCCGTATTTGCCCACCAGCCATCATTAGTCATTATCGTAAGTAAGTTTGCCCCCTTTGTCACATACGTTGTTATGTACTCGCCATAAATACTTTCATAGCAAATAATTGGTGCTGTCACATAAGGAGTTCCCCTTACCCTAAAAGCAGTTGCTTCCTTATCATGTCCATATCCTCCGGTAGTGCCTCCAAATTTTTCAAAAATATCTCCCATCCATAGTAAGAAGTCAGGCAAAGTTTCTACACCGGGCACAAGCTTACTTTTATCATAGAATTGAAGGGGTTCGTTTTCCTTAATGGTTATCGAGGCATTAAATGCATCATAATAATTTGCTCCTCCTTCTACCCTCCTCGCAGTCGAAGTAGCTTTTTTAGGGCCATAATTTTTATAAGTTTCTATACCAGATTGAATCGTTGCATTTGGGTGTCGGCTGGCAAAGTCAAAAACAGGTTTATAAATTAAACTTTCTTTTACCTTGTCTTGCCATTCACCTACAGGCATAGCAGTTTCAGGCCATAATACTAGCCGGGTGTTAGTATCAATGTATTTTTCAGACAATTGAACCAATTTCTGTAATTGCCTATCAGCAGATCCTATATCAAACTTTTCTGTGTATGGATCTATATTTGGCTGTACGATAACCACATTGTTATTTTGCCATGTTTTAGTTTTTGAATCAACTGATAGTATGCCGAAGGATAAAAATAATGGGATGGAAAAAATAGAAATGGAAACAACCATACCTTTTATTATTTTCTTATTATTTTCTAGTTGAACAACATGAAAAAGCATCACATTGGTCAGCAAAACCCAAAGACTTCCGCCACCAACACCAGTAAATTCATACCACTGTATCCAGTCAGGATGTTCAGCAAACACATTACCTAGTGTTAGCCAAGGCCAACTAAGTTGCCAATTGAGGTGAATGTATTCGAAACATAGCCAGAATACGATCAAGCTAACATATCCTTTTATTGCCCCGAATTTTTTATAGAAAGTGATAAATCCCCAAAGTGGAATACACATAAGAAAGCTGTTTGCTACAATTGCACCGATTGCACCTGCTGCGGTAGAATTCCATATCCACCAGGTTGTACCAGTATTCCATATAAGCATTGTTAAAAGACAGCATTGAAAGAAATCTCTTTTATTAGTCACTTCTTTTGCCACTAATAACAAGGGGACCCAAGCAATAAATATTAATCCTGCAAATAAAAAATCAGGCCAGGAAAGCAACAATAAAATGCCACTTAAACCACTTAATAGGAAAGAACGTTTATTTTTCAATGAATTGCATTTTGTAATGAGGGGCAAGTTCGACATTTTCAGGAAAGCAATACGCAATCATAATAAGTCTTTTTCTTTTTCTATTTTTGCGGATGGCTACAAATTTAAACTCTAAGCTAAATAATATTGAAGAAAGATTTTATGGTGATGGTCTCACCTTTGACGACGTTCTTTTAATTCCAGGATATAGTGCAGTCTTACCTCGCGATGTGGATATTTCTACGCAACTCACAAAAGACGTTAGACTAAATATTCCAATGCTATCTGCAGCAATGGATACCGTGACGGAAGCTACGCTAGCCATTGCGCTTGCAAGAGAAGGCGGGTTGGGCATTTTGCATAAAAATATGAGCATTGAGAGACAAGCAGAACAGGTGCGCAAAGTCAAAAGGAGCGAAAGTGCTATGATTATGGATCCCGTTACTTTAACTGCTGATGCTACTATTGCCGATGCTCATAAACTAATGAGGGAGAATAAAATTGGAGGAATCCCCATCGTAGACTCTTCGCACAAGCTTATAGGCATTCTTACGAACCGCGATTTACGATTTGAAGAAAACAAACAACGGAAGGTTACTGAGCTAATGACTAAAGAAAATCTTGTTATAGCTCCGGAAGGTACTGATTTAAAGAAAGCTGAAACAATACTACGGCAGCATAAAGTAGAAAAATTGCCTGTTGTTGATGCCAATGGGAGGTTAGTGGGACTTATTACTTTTAGAGATATTAACCAATTGCGAAATTTCCCCAATGCCGGAAAAGATACCTATGGAAGGCTGATAGTGGGTGCTGCATTAGGCATTACTGCTGATATGCTTGATCGGGCTGCGGCATTGATACAGGAAGGAGTCGACGTTGTTACATTAGATAGTGCCCACGGGCACAGCAAAGGGGTGATGGATGCGCTGAAAAAACTTAAACAGGCTTTTGGAAATTTGCAGGTAATTGCAGGCAATGTAGGAACAGCTGCAGGTTCAAAAGCATTGGCAGAGGCCGGCGCAGATGCTGTCAAGGTGGGGATTGGACCAGGTTCTATATGTACAACTCGTATTGTTGCAGGCATTGGAGTTCCACAGTTGACTGCCATTATGGAATGCGCACAAGCACTCAAGGGTACAAACGTTTCTGTTATAGCTGATGGTGGAATTCGTTATACTGGAGATATGGTAAAGGCGCTTGCTGCAGGAGCAAATGCAGTAATGATGGGAGGTGTTTTTGCAGGCACCGAAGAGAGTCCCGGTGAAACCATCATTTATGAAGGAAGAAAATTTAAGCAATATCGGGGGATGGGCTCTTTGGGAGCTATGGTGCAAGGAAGCGGTGACAGATATTTTCAGGATGTAGAAGCAGATATTAAGAAATACGTTCCGGAAGGAATTGAGGGTAGAATTGCCTATAAAGGGTTTGTAAATGAAGTTGTTTACCAATTCAATGGTGGTTTAAGGGCTGGAATGGGCTATTGCGGTGCCAATAATATTATAGAACTTCAGGAGGCAAAATTTGTAAGAATATCCAATGCTGGAATGAGGGAAAGCCATGTACACGATGTTGTTATTACAAAAGAAGCTCCAAATTATAGTAGAATCTGAACATAAAGCCATAGCAGAATACTATTTCTAAGTGACCACAGTCGTCTATTATTCTAGTTATTAGTCACTGCATTAATCTGTGTAAAATTATTTTCAAAATAAAAGGTAATTTATTTGGTAAAGCGCATAAGATGCTATTATATTTGCACCCCCTTACCACTACAGAAATTGGTAATCAGCAGAAGTTCTTTTCAAGAAGTTTTAAGATGACAAAATAAGTTTCAAGAAATTGAAAATTTATTTGGCAGGTTGGTTAAGGTTTATATCTTTGCACTCCGAAATAAAAATCGGGGTTAATAAAAAAGCTCTTTACATCTCATAAACTATTCTTTTTCAGCCGTTTGGTTGGGATGGTATTTAGGTGATGATTTGATAAAATAAGTATCCTAATTAGGTTTAGGAAAGTT
>JANMZN010000047.1:0-2819 GCA_031383285.1 Segetibacter sp. | reverse complement strand
TAATCCAATGGATAGGCCGCATCACTTCTGGAATACTCATGATTCCATTCATTAGCTGTAATAACAGCAAGGCTATGAGGTGCATTTTTTAATAGGTTGTCATTTTTATCTGAAGTGCCATTTTCTATAGCCATTATTTCTTCATGAATTTTAATAAGCGCATCACAGAAGCGGTCTAGTTCATCTTTCGGTTCGCTTTCTGTAGGCTCAATCATAATGGTACCGGCAACAGGGAAGCTCAAAGTAGGAGCATGGAAACCAAAGTCCATTAAACGTTTGGCAATGTCTTCGGCTTCAATACCTATTGATTTAAAGGGTCTGAGATCTACTATAAATTCATGCGCACAAGTATTGTTCTTGCCACTATATAGTAATTTGTAGTGACCCTCAAGCCGGGCTTTCATGTAATTAGCATTCAAAATTGCATATTCTGTTGCCTTTTTTAAGCCTTCAGCACCCAACATTTTAATGTA
The DNA here is from genome assembly GCA_031383285.1 of Segetibacter sp. GTDB lineage: Bacteria > Bacteroidota > Bacteroidia > Chitinophagales > Chitinophagaceae > Segetibacter. The sequence continues at coordinate 2,346 of JANMZN010000047.1, read as the reverse complement.
TGCATAACTAATGAGCAAAATGCTTGCACTACCGAATGGAGCTGCAGATACTGCTTTTGTTTTATTGCCTGCTGCGTTTGTATGACCCGGCAAAAAGGGAGCAAGTTTTGCATTTACGCAAATTGGTCCCATCCCAGGACCACCACCACCATGTGGAATAGCGAATGTTTTATGAAGATTTAGATGGCATACATCAGCACCAATAAAGCCCGGTGCAGTTAATCCCACCTGTGCATTCATATTTGCCCCATCCATATACACCATCCCCCCATTATCATGAATTAAAGCACATATTTCCATGATGCTTTCTTCAAATACACCATGAGTAGATGGATAAGTGACCATTAACCCAGCAAGTGTCTCTTTGTATTTTTCAACATTTCTACCCAAATCTGCAACATCTATATTGCCTTCGTCATCGCATTTTGTAACAACTACTTTAAATCCTGCCATTACTGCACTTGCAGGATTAGTTCCATGGGCAGAGATTGGAATGAGGATCACATTTCTATGGCCTTCATTTCGGCTTTCGTGATAACCACTTATAGCTAAAAGTCCCGCATATTCTCCTTGTGCACCACTATTTGGTTGCAATGAGGTTGCCGCAAATCCTGTGATATTGCTTAGCCATTTTTCCAATTCATTAATGATGTCACTGTAACCCTCCCATTGGTCAGCAGGTGCAAAAGGGTGAATTGATGAAAACTCTGGCCAACTTACTGGTATTAATTCTGTAGCTGCATTAAGTTTCATGGTACAACTTCCAAGCGAAATCATTGAGTGCATTAGACTCAAATCCTTGTTCTCTAATGATTTCATATAGCGCATCATCTCACTTTCGCTGTGATGCGTGTTGAAAACGGGGTGTAATAAAAAGGATGACATCCTGGTTAATTCGCGTGGAATATTAAAAATGGTGTCTTCATTGTTAAAAGACACACCAACCTCAGATTTACCAAGGCTGTGTGAAAAAACGTATAGTATATCCAAAATGTCTGTCCGGCTAGTTGTTTCATCCAATGCTATTCCAATACAACCGTCCTCATAGTATTTAAAATTAATTCCCCGACCTTCAGCAGCAGCCCTAATGGCTTCAGTGTGCTCAGTTTTAACCTTAATGGTATCGAAGAAATATTCATTCTTTTGTTCAAATCCCATATCCTCTAACTCACAACTTAAGGTGTAAGCAAGTAGACTAATTCTTTTTGCTATATTCTTTAATCCTTCAGGACCATGATATACAGCGTACATAGCAGCCATATTGGCAAGCAAAGCTTGTGCTGTACAAATATTGCTGGTTGCTTTTTCGCGACGTATGTGTTGTTCACGTGTTTGCAAAGCCATTCTCAAAGCCTTGTTATCGTGGGCATCTATACTAACGCCAATGATCCTCCCTGGAATGACTCTTTTAAATTCATCTTTGGTAGCGAAAAAAGCTGCATGCGGACCACCAAATCCGATAGGTACACCAAATCTTTGAGAAGATCCAATAGCAACATCCGCACCTAATTCACCCGGCGGGGTTAAGATGGTTAGCGCCATCAAATCTGTGGCCATGATAACTTTTGCATTTACTGCAATGGCTTTCTCTATAAATTCTCGATAATCTGTTATTGCTCCATTGCTATCAGGATATTGAACGATCACACCAAAATAACTGTCATCGAACACCGCTGTTTTGAAGTCGCCTTCTACAATTTCAACTTTTATTGGTAATGCCCTTGTGAATAGCACTTCCTTGGTTTGAACAAAAATATTGCTGTCAACAAAGAATTTTGGGGATGTAATATGTTCATGCTTGTTTTTGGAATTGAAAAGCATTGCCATAGCCTCTGCTGCCGCAGTAGCTTCATCCAACAAAGATGCATTAGCAATTGGCAATCTCGTTAGATCACTCACCATGGTCTGGAAGTTAAGTAAACTTTCCAACCTACCTTGTGCTATTTCCGCCTGATAGGGAGTGTACTGCGTGTACCATCCTGGATTTTGAAAAAGGTTTCTTAATATAACAGAAGGAGTAATGGTGTCATAATATCCTTGACCGATGTAGGTCTTAAATACTTTATTTTTAGCTGCAGTCACTCTTAAATCTGTCAGGTATTCATTTTCACTTAAAGGACCACCTACGTCCAATGGTTTGATTAGCCTGATGGCTTCAGGAATTGTTTTGTCAATTAATTCATCTAGTGAATCAAAGCCAATAGTTTCCAGCATTTCCTCAGTCTCTCTTTCATTTGGTCCAATGTGCCTTTCCCAAAACGCTCTAGATTGCTTTTCGAATAAATTCATGGTTAAAAATCGTTGTAATTATGAATATATTAAATAGATATGTCTTTTCAATTCGGC
>JANMZN010000522.1:0-2342 GCA_031383285.1 Segetibacter sp. | reverse complement strand
CTTTTCCCAAGTAGTCAGCATTAGTAGCAGCATCAACTATACCATTGGAAGGAATAATAATTTTTGTTCCGTTTAGCAAAGTGACTTCGCCACCAGAAACAGAATAAAAAGAACCAGCTAAATATTTTTTAATCAATTTAAGTACAACCTGATTAGTGCCGGAAGTAGCTTGAAACGCACGAAGTCCATTAAAATAGCCTGGCCTTTCAGCTTTAACCAAAGCCGTTTTTTTATCCAAGGGTGCATTAGGAATACGGAAATATCCTTTATCATTTGTAAGTGTAACAACAGAGCCCACAGTAATTTTTACACCTGCAAGTGGATTGTTGTTTTCGTCCAATATATTCCCTTGCAAATGTGCAGTAATAGGTTCTGGTAAGACAACAACTGTTTTTGTTGGATTATCTACGGGTTCGATGGTATCATTATCATTAGAAAGCTCTTTCTGACATTTTGTAAAAACCAGTGTTAGCAATAGAATAGCAATAAAAACTCTGATACGCATAGTAAGTGAAATTAAAATAACTGCTAAAAGTAGTCTGTCAAGGTACGAAAATTTTTAATGCTGAAATGTTCAACCCATCCTTAAATGTGGCAATATAGACTCCGCTACTGATATTAAGTTTTTGATATAGCGCAGATGCATTAATATTGACATTGTATGTTTTAATGAGCCTACCTGACAAATCGTATAACGACAATAGTTGAAAATTGGTTGGAAATTTTTTCACAAGATGAATAGGTTTTGAAATTATACTTCGCCATTGATTTAGTGGAATTTGTGGATTTAATACCAAAGTATCAAAACTGCCAAAACCATTTAACGAGTAATCAAACTTCCAATTTCCATTGTCATAAATAACGCTCATGTCCGCTTTTCCGTCCCCTCCAAAGTCTGCAGCAACCGGATAAGCTGTTGAATTGCCATAGCCAGAGGTTCCTGGTGAAAAGGTAGAATCCCATCCAGTAAAAATGTTGGCATAATTACTTGAACTATTATAGAATACTGTATCTGCATAGTCAATGCGCCAACTTCCATTATCGCTTTTAACGCTTAAATCTATAAATCCATCCCCGTTATAATCAGCAGGTACGGGCTTTGAGGTTATATTTCCGTAAGCGCTATCACTTATATTCCAACCTGTAAAGCCTTTATTGGCTAAGTCAATAAGCCAACGTTCATCATTAGTCTTTACACTAATGTCTGCAATGCCGTCGTGATCATAATCAGCAGGAACGGGATTTGCTGAAGAATCTCCATAAGAAGTCAATTGAGTATTCCATCCGGTAAATACATTTTGTGGATTTGTTGAATAAGCTGCCGTATCTGCAAAATCTATCTTCCATTCTCCAAATTTTGTTTTTACACTAAGGTCAACATAGCCGTCACCATTATAATCAGCAGGTACAGGAATAGCAGAAATATTTCCATAGGTATTTTCAATAATGTCCCAACCACCAAATGGTCCAAGAGAAGATAAGTCAATCAACCATCTTTCATCATCAGTTTTTACACTTAGGTCTGCCCTTCCATCATTATCATAATCTGCTGGTACAGGATGGGCATCTAGTCGTCCGTATCGAGCTAGTACTATGTCCCATTCTCCAAATCCATTTTTTGAAGTATCAATATACCAAACCCCCAACTGATCTTTAATACTAATGTCTGCTATCTTATCTCCATCGTAATCTGCCACTGCTGCTTCCCTTTTTGCCAAAATTTTCAACATTCTACCTTCGCCAGGCCCTAAAACAGGGATGGCAATTTTTGTAACACCAAGTGCATTATCAAATACAGGTAATGGAGATAAATTTGTGAAAGAAGCATTCAAACTATTATTATATGCCTCACAAGTAGGCGCTATTGTAATTCGACCTGCAAAATCCCCATTTAAAAAAATTGTGTCATTATTTGAACCCGTAAGTGTATCCTTATTTACTACCCAAATGTAATAAAAACCAACTTGAAGTGTTTTAGAATCAAACCTTGTCATTTTATCTCTAAATACTCCTAGTGCCAAATTAGGACCTCCAACCACCTTCTTCACCAAGCTAATATCTAAAACAAAACTCGAATCAATTAATTCGCTATTATCAAAAGGGTAACCACTATTTAAACCAGAATTTCCCATATGAAGACTTGCAATATTCTCAGATTTCATAACAATTGGCCCAACAATATCTTTTAGGTACCTATTTATTTTTTTAGCAGAATTATAAATACTTGTGTCACTTCTCAAAAACGACTGATAAGTCCAATACATAATCCCTTTTGCACCATAAACTATAGGTAAAAATGATACGAATTTCAATTTTGCATCACTCATTCTAATCAATGTTGG
>JANMZN010000480.1:0-4532 GCA_031383285.1 Segetibacter sp. | reverse complement strand
GCGAATTTTTCATTGCACCAAAATTTATCCAATGCTATTATTCTTTGTTTTAGAAATGAAATAATTGTTGGCCAATGGTCTTTGTTTAAAACATTTACCCCATCTATTGATGCAGATATCCTGCTGACATGTTTTTCATTTTCATTTATCCATAACTCCTGCCAACTCCATTCCTCATTTATGGCATTTTGAAGCATTGATTTCAACTGCTTAAATTGCTCAAAAAATAGTTGACGAACAAACATATCATCGTGGTGGATTTCAATTGCTATTAAAGCAAACTTAGTATCCGCATCCATCTTGAACTTTATATTTTTTACACCTGTTTTGTAATTGATCCAATTGATTGTTTCACCCTCTGCAGAAGGAACGGGTTTCATATATTGTCCAAAGGATGTCCAAAAGGATTTTTTTAATTGAGCAGTTTCTGTACGGGAATACATAAAAATAATTTGTTCAAACTATAAAGGCTTCTATAAATAAAAAAGAAAACCCACCGAAAAAATCAGTGGGTTTTCTTTATCTTCTAAACCAAGGACAAACTTAATCAACAGATTGAAAAATAAATTCAATAGTTGTTAATTAGCTTATGCTGGCATTGATATTAATAATCCATTCCACCCATACCACCTGGCATTCCACCTGGCATACCTGCACCAGCAGATTTAGGCTCTGGCTTGTCAGCTATAACGGCTTCTGTTGTCAACAACATACCCGCAATTGACGCTGCATTTTCTAAAGCGATACGGCTAACTTTAGTTGGATCAATAACACCAGCAGCAAGTAAATTTTCATAAACTTCTGTTCTTGCATTGAAACCAAAATCTCCCGTACCTTCTTTAATTTTCTGAACCACAATAGAACCTTCAATTCCACTGTTTACAACAATCTGGCGAAGCGGTTCTTCTATAGCACGCTTAACAATTTGAACACCTGTTGTTTCATCTTCGTTTATGCCTTTCAAATTGTCAAGAGATGCTATTGCACGAATGTATGCAACACCACCACCCGGTACAATTCCTTCTTCAACAGCAGCACGAGTTGCATGAAGCGCATCGTCGACTCTGTCTTTCTTTTCTTTCATTTCAACCTCTGTAGCTGCACCAACATACAATACTGCAACACCACCACTCAACTTAGCAAGACGCTCTTGAAGCTTCTCACGATCGTAATCTGAAGTGGTATTTTCAATTTGAGACTTGATTTGATTTACACGAGCAGTAATATCATCCTTCTCACCTTTGCCACCTACAATTGTGGTATTGTCTTTGTTGATGGCAATACTGTCTGCACTACCTAGGTAAGTTAGATCAGCATTTTCCAATTTGTAACCCTGCTCTTCGCTGATAACAATTCCTTTAGTTAGGATAGCTATGTCTTGTAGCATTTCCTTGCGACGATCACCAAATCCAGGAGCTTTTACTGCTGCTACTTTTAAAGTACCACGCAATTTGTTCACTACTAATGTAGCCAATGCTTCACCTTCAAGGTCTTCAGAAATGATAACCAAGGGACGACCGCTTTGAGCTACTTTTTCAAGTATGTGTAGGATATCTTTCATAGAAGATATCTTCTTGTCGTAAATAAGGATGTATGGATTTTGCAATTCAACTTCCATTTTCTCGCTGTTGGTAACAAAGTACGGAGATATATACCCTCTGTCAAATTGCATACCTTCTACAACTTCTACTGTTGTATCAGTTCCTTTAGCTTCTTCTACTGTGATTACACCTTCTTTGCCAACTTTTTGCATTGCCATAGCAATTAACTTTCCGATGGTCTCATCGCTGTTTGCAGAAATAGTAGCAACCTGCTCTATTTTGCTGCTGTCATTTCCAACAGCCTGAGACTGAGAACGAAGGTTTTCAACTACAGCTTTAACAGCCTTGTCTATTCCACGCTTCAAATCCATAGGATTAGCACCCGCAGCTACGTTTTTCAAACCTTCGCTGATGATTGCTTGCGCCAAAACAGTTGCTGTAGTTGTACCATCTCCTGCTAAGTCAGCAGTTTTTGATGCAACTTCCTTAACCATTTGAGCACCCATGTTTTCAATTGGATCTTCCAATTCAATTTCTTTAGCGACTGTTACACCATCTTTGGTAACAGAAGGAGCGCCAAATTTTTTCTCAATAACTACATTGCGACCTTTTGGTCCCAGTGTTACCTTTACGGCGTTGGCAAGCGTGTCAACACCTTTTTTCATCTTATTTCTAGCTTCGATTTCGAAGAAAATTTGTTTTGCCATATTTTTTGATTTGATAATTTTAAAAATTGCTAAATTAAATTATTTGCTATTTAAGCAATTATACAATCGCTAAAATGTCGCTTTCCCTCATGATAAGGTATTCGCCACCTTCAACTTGTATTTCTGTACCCGCATATTTGCCATACAATACAGTATCACCTGCTTTTACAGTTACCGGCTCATCCTTTTTTCCAGGACCCGCTGCTATTACAATACCTTTTTGAGGCTTTTCTTTGGCAGTATCCGGGATAATAATTCCACCAGCAGTTTTTTCTTCAGCCGCAGCGGGCTTCACAATAACCCTGTCATGCAATGGGGTTACTTTTAAATTTTCAGCCATAATTGTTAAGTTTTATTTTTTATAGTGAATAGTATAGTTATCTCCGTCTGCGACTTTTATGCCACCTGCGGAAAAAAGTCAAATTTGCAGGTTTTGGCAGCATTGGTGACAGTAATAGGCTCTTTTTCAAAAAAGAATTGTAGTTGGGTGACATTATATCATCAAACCGGATCTTTCAAAATTGAACAGGAATTAGAATTAATCAAATTTTATTGCATTCATATGACTTAATGCCCCCTTAGATTGAAGGTATATAATGTAAATTTGCACGTTAATTATAAAAAATGAGCCGTAAAGGAAAGGTTTTGGTGGCAATGAGCGGGGGGATAGACAGCACTGTAACGGCCCTTATGCTTCACCATGAAGGATATGAAGTAGTTGGAATAACCATGAAAACATGGGATTATGCAAGTGCCGGCAGCAGCAAAAAGGAAACAGGTTGTTGCAATTTAGATAGCTTCAATGATGCACGTGCTGCTGCAGTTCACCATGGATTTCCCCATTTTGTGTTGGATATAAGGGAAGAGTTTGGAGATTTTGTTATAGAGAATTTTGTTGATGAATATATGGCAGGTCGTACACCAAACCCCTGCGTAGTGTGCAATACGCATATAAAATGGAGAGCATTGCTAAAAAGAGCGAATGCGCTTGATTGCGACTTTATTGCAACAGGCCATTATGCCAAAGTTAGATTACATGACAATGGCAGATATGTAATCAGCAAAGGAAAAGATGATACAAAAGATCAAAGCTATGTGCTGTGGGGATTAGACCAGGAACTGCTTAGCAGAACAATTATGCCATTGGGTATTTATCACAAAACAGAGATCAGGCAGATGGCGCACGATTTGGGCTATCCTGAATTGGCTAAGAAAAGTGAAAGTTATGAGATTTGTTTTGTGCCAGATAATGACTACCGTGGATTTTTAAAAAGTAGAGTGGAAGGATTGGAAGAATTAGTTGCCGGAGGCAATTTCATTGATAAAACTGGAAAAATATTAGGCAAACACAAAGGGTATCCTTTTTATACCATTGGCCAAAGAAAAGGATTGGAAATAGCAATGGGCCGTCCGGTATTTGTAACGCATATTATTCCTGAAAAAAATACGGTAGTGTTGGGCGATATCGAAGACTTGGATGAAAAAGGTATGAAAGTATCAAGATTGAATATGGGAAAATATGAAACCATCACCTCTGGAATGGAAGCTATTGCTAAAATCCGGTACAAAGACAGCGGTAGCCTATGCAACATGTATCCAAATGACGGCGGATTGGAAGTGAAATTCTATGAACCAGTTAAAGGCATAGCTCCGGGGCAAAGCGCAGTATTTTATGAAGGAGATGATGTGATAGCAGGCGGAATAATTAACAGATTAAGCAATTTAACAGGCCCAACACATGTAATTGAATGATGAAATAAACGTTAGGTTGTTTTACCTGATGAAAACTAATTACATTTACGTCAATGAAAAACAAAATTATACAAGGAGTTCTTATTGTTCTGGTGGTAATTAGCTTTTCGAGCTGTAAAAAAGAGCAGGATACTTTTAGTTCGGAAAAAATGCTTGATTATTACCCACTTGGGATGGGAAAAACATTTATTTATCGGCTTGATTCTATAGTGCCGTCCAGTGGAGGTCTTGCGTTGTTGGTACATCCTTATTTGGCAAAAGACTCTATAGAAGCCACATTCAAGGATAATCAAGGAAGGCTTTCTTACAGAATATTTAGATTGATTAGAGACACCGCTCAAATACAATCCTGGAGGTTTGCAGGCACCTATGTTGCTACGCCAACCAACGAATGGATTGAATACGTAGACAACAATATGAGATTTATAAAATTGCATTCACCATTAAATAACGGCTATGCCTGGAAAGCACATTCTTTTATTGACACAAAATCTTTGAACTCAACAGTTCCTTATCTGGACGAGTGGGAATA
>JANMZN010000468.1:0-2793 GCA_031383285.1 Segetibacter sp. | reverse complement strand
TATCCATGCCACTGTACCAAAAGTCGCCTATTTGTTGCTCGACACCTGAAGCTGCCTTTTTTGCTTCAGCATCTATATTAATTTTCTGAAGCCGGTTATAAATTTCTTCCTGAACAAGGTTGCCGATACCCCAGGAACTTTCCGCTTCGGGGATGTCCGTTTTTTTCATCCAACTTCCCTCAGCATAATCAAAAAAATCATCAGCCGGATTAACAGATGTGTCAATATTTGCAGCTAAAAAATCCTCTGGAGCATCTTTGGTGTTGCAAGATCCAAAAACGAGGAGTGCAAAGGCAAGTAGCAAACTGTTTGTTTTCATGAACATGTCCTTAAAATTTTTCTATTGATAAATGAAAATCTAAAAGTAAATAAAGCAATCAATACCGCCATATTCTTTTGTTGGGATATATTTGTTTTTTCAGACCACTCATTATGAATTATTTTGAACGCTTTGATTTACCGGTTTCTTTTTGCCCTGATCAGCAACTTTTAAAAAAGAAATTTTTTGCGCTTAGCAGGCAATACCATCCTGATTTTTTCACACAAGAAAATGAAAATGACCAGGCTGAAGCATTAGAGATGTCTTCTGAAGTGAACAAAGGATACAAAATATTGCAGAACAGTAATGAAACCATTAAATATGTTTTACAATTAAAAGGAATGTTGGAAGAAGATGAAAAATACATCTTACAATCCGATTTTTTGATGGAAATGATGGAGTTGAATGAACAATTGATGGACGCAAAAATGGAGGGTAATGCTACAGAACTTGCATCCATCAAGCAGGAAATAGCAACAAAGGAATCCGAAATATACCTGCCGGTAAAACAAATAATTGAAGCATCCGAAGACCGAAATACGGCTGATGATGACCTCCTGCTTGTAAAAGATTATTACTTCAAGAAAAAATATCTAGCCCGTATTTTGGATACAATAGTATGATGTACTAATATTGCAGCCCGCCCGGGTGGCGGAATTGGTAGACGCAGCAGACTCAAAATCTGCCGTTCGAAAGGATGTGCTGGTTCGATTCCAGTCCCGGGCACAAAAGAGGCTTTCTCAATTTAACGAGAAAGCCTCTTTTTATTTAGAATCAAATTAATTAGCTAGGACTATTTACCTTCTTCTGAAACTTCTTTTCTATTGTTGAAACTTCTTTTTATGCGTTTGTAGATTACTAACTTATTCAAAATGCGCTTTTGATATGATATGAAAGGCACTTATTGAAATCTGTTTGAAGTTGAAAAAAGAGATAAAGAAATATACTTCAACTTTCTCATTTTAAAACCGCACTCCCGGACACTTAATATCCCGGGAATTATCAAACAACCCTTGCTTTATGATGGAGAGTTCATAAGCACCTCGGCTTTGATTATAATTTTTTAGATCCGAATTGGTAACGTCGTAGCTAAATGTAAACTTGTAGCCGCTCTTTTGAAAGCCTAAAACAGGAACCATGGCATCATTGTGTCTATAGTATGCACCAAGTAAAAGTTGAGTATTTCCATCTCCACTAAGATCTCTCTGTGCTATTCCCCCTACTACTATTTCCCATGCAGAGGTCATTTTACTTACATAAACATTTGGGTTCAAAATCCAGGAAGGACCTGCACGAAAACTTCCATTAACAAAAGTGGTAAATCTTTGTGCTATTCTATTATCAGCTAAAGTGGTATTAAAAAAGGATTCTTTTGGGCGGTTAATATTTGAAACACTCAATCCAACATTAACATACGTATTCTCATTGGGGAAATATGCATAATTTAACCCTGCCTGCAAACTAAAATAACTGACCTGATTAGTGGCAAAAGTTTCGTTGGTTGGTGCTGTAATATCGAAAAATTTCCCATTCCATTGGTTATCGAAAGTCAACTTAGAAAAGTCTATTCTTTTGTTGGCCCATCCCACATTGAAACCACCACTTATCAAGCTACCAAGCCCGATAGCCTGGTGATAAGCAAATGAACCAAAAGCTTTGGTGCTGGTAAGGTTACCACTTCCGGCTACATCCCTCAACAATGCCCCTCCAATTCCGATCCACCCGTTTTCCATTCTGTCTGCAAATAACTGAACATCGCCAAATGCACTAAAAGTCTTATATGGATTGCCAATATTTGCCCATTGTTTTCTATAGTTAATGCCAAATCTGTAGGCCCCTTCGGGAATGAACCCAGTATTGGCTGGGTTAACAAGCAACGGTGCATTATAATATTGGGCAAAGTGCAAATCCTGCGCATTTGCTGCTTCAAATAAAATCAGTATGGCTGCTAATAAAGCGTATTTGATTTTCATTTTACTATCCTCCTTTCATCACTTAATCAACGTAATATCACCTGTTTTTTGATACCTTTTCTTGTCAAAAAATTCTACATCAAGCGTGTAATGATAAACTTCCAATGGTTGAACCTGTCCTTTAAAACTACCATCCCAACCTTGCTTTCTATCAGTGGTTTCAAATACAATTGTTCCCCAACGATTGTATATTCTCCATGTCATTTTTGCTATACCATATCCTCTTACAAAAACCCGGTCATTTACACCGTCACCATTTGGTGTGAATGCATTTGGAACATCCAACAATGGAAGTGCTTTAGCTGCAATCAATGCTCTGGCTGTATCCGAACAGCCACTGTTGTTGAATGCTACCAACAACGCCTGAAAAGTATCCGATACATTGTAGGTATGGCTCACATCATCTCTACTGGTTGTATTAATCGTTTCTCCATCACCAAAATCCCATAAATAACGAGTGGCATTTATTGAAGTATTGGTAAATATAATCGGCGTATTCTC
>JANMZN010000438.1:0-2910 GCA_031383285.1 Segetibacter sp. | reverse complement strand
TTCACCAGTCACCGCCTATCGATGATTTTGATAAAGAAAATCCTCTTTAATTAAAACGAAAAGCACATTTGGGTAGCAAAGTATCTGAAAAATATTTTGAAAGCAAGGAAAATTACCTGTGCTGGGGTATATCAATGCCTTTTAACTTCCGATACATTTCAGTTGCATATAAATCTGTCATACCTGAAATAAGGTCAATTGCGTTTAAGACTTTTTCGTATGGAGATTCTGTGTCCTTAAATCCTGTAAACTGAAGAGGGAAAAGTTTAAGAATTTTTTCATCTTTATGATCTGGTTTTTGTTTTAGTAATGCTGGAACAAACAAATTAAGCAATGCTGACATCACATTATAACCTGCAATTTCTACTTCTAATACCGTATCATGGTTGTAGATTTTTTCGTTCGAAATGAGCATAACATCTTTCAGTGAATCATAATCTCGCTCAATTGAATCCAATAAAGTGTCATTGAATTCACCATCGAGTATAGCCGCTTGATTGTTACAAAATACCTCAGCAGCTTTTTGGGTCAACAGATTAATTGCTTTGGATCTTAAGTAACTAATTTGCTCATTCTTATCTTCGACCTTGTTGTAAATGTCTTTTGTCTTATTTAAACTTGTTGTACCCGAAAGCGATTGAATAACATGAAAGAAAGAATCTCTGACAAGTTCATGCGACAAAATTCCTAACCTGTGCGCATCTTCCATATCAATAATGCTGTAACAAATATCGTCTGCTGCTTCTACAAGATAAACAAAAGGGTGCCTTTTGTAAATCAACAAGTGATTTTCTTCTTTTATTAGTCCAAGTTTGGAAGCTATTTCTTTTATAGCAGGTATCTCGGATTGAAAGAACCCATACTTTTTTCGGTGCTTGAATTTTTTCTCAATTGCAGTTGCCTCACAAGGATATTTTAAAATGGAGGCGATGGTCGTAAATGTTAGCCCCAAACCACCAATTAATCTTCCTTTAAATACTTTTGTAAGAATACGAATCGCATTGGCATTGCCTTCAAAATTGGATAGATCAGCCCACTCTTTATCACTAAAGTATGACCTTAGTTCATTTTCTCCTAATCTAGTATTTGCCTGATTAATGAAATAAGCTGATATAGCTTTCTCACCTGAGTGACCAAAAGCCGGGTTACCAATATCATGTGCCAAGCAACCCGCAGCAATTACATTGGAAAGTTCATATTTATAAAACTCATAACTCTCTTCATCTTTACCTTTAAATTGACAACTAAGCTGTTCACCAACCATGCTACCAAGAGACCTGCCTACACTTGCCACTTCTAGTGAATGGGTAAGCCTGTTGTGAACAAAAGTGCTTCCTGGCAATGGAAAAACCTGCGTTTTGTTTTGCAATCGCCTGAATGCTGAAGAAAAGATAAGCCGGTCAAAATCTCTTTGAAATCCAGAACGTTGACTAGCAGTTTCCTTTTGTTGTCCTACCCTGTTAGAAGAATATATTGTTTCCCATCTCATATGCATCATTATACGGAAGCAAATGTACAAGCATAAAATATGTAAATAAGGAAAGGATCATATTATTTAAATGGCATTTGACGGTTCAATTAACATAAGATTTTTTGGATACAAACATTTGTTCTCTATACTGCTTTGGTTGTGTCACTCACTTGTACTTTCAAGTTGTGTATTCAGCTTTTTTCATGTTATGCTCTTTACTACCCTTTGTTAAGTTAATGACATTGCTGTATATGATTTCATTATCAATTATTGTATTATTTACACTACTCCAATTTTTTTTATCACATTACTCCTTGATCACCTTTTCCACATAGGTGTTCTCTACTGTAATAATTTTTATCAGGTACATGCCACTAGCCAAATAACTAAGATTATCCATTCGAGTTGCATTTTGTCCTTTTTCTAATTGAATTAACCGCTCTTGAACTGTTTTTCCTCCTCCATCTAGCAGTAGCACCTTTGCAGGCTGTCTAATCGATGAAGTTACGTTAATATTCAAGTAGTTACTCATAGGATTTGGATATGCCTTGATACTAATACCAGGCATAGAATCCTTTTTAAAGCGGATTATACCAGAGTTAAAAACAGCACCTGACTTATTAACTTGAATTATTCTGTAATAGAATTTAAGACTGTTGATATTTTTTACATTGTCATCAAATCTGTATTCAGATGATGAAAGATTTTTAGAAGATACCATACCAACTTGCTCGAAAGAAATACCATCGATACTTCTTTCTACTTTGTAATGGTCAACTTGTTGCTCGTTTTCAACCAACCAAACAAGGTTTGCAATGTTGTTAATTAGCGTTCCATAAAATGATAGAATGTTCAAAGGCAAAATAAAGTTAGCTCTCCAATCCCTATCGCCAGACAACAATGATCTAACCATTAATACATTAGAACCGGATGGTAAAGGACCATTCCATGAACCACTTGCCCCCATCTGGTTATTGGTAACATTTTTGAACCTGTCCTGCGATAAACTACTTATGCTGATACCATCAAACTGATCCAGCAATCCATCGCCATCTGCATCGCCTGTATTGATATTGGTTTGTGTAAGACTCATATACTTAGATGCTTCATTAATATCCAGTGCACCGTCATTGTCTGTATCGAGGTCGAGATAGTCAGGAATATTATCAAAGTCGTGATCGTATGTTGTAATACCATTGCCTCCATAATTATTAACCAGTACATCATAGGCATCGCTTATACCGTCTCCATCACTATCGGTATCTGTAGGTAATACATAACTGAATGTGGACTGGCCTTCGATGTTATCTGAGATACCATCATCATCACTATCATTATCGAGGTAGTTGGCAGGGCCTCTTACATCTGTGTTGATTAAGTTTAAACTTGCCAGTGCCCTTACACTATTAGCCCATCCGTTGGTCCTGGCACCCGATACC
>JANMZN010000397.1:0-5201 GCA_031383285.1 Segetibacter sp. | reverse complement strand
AATTCCCTATTCTTCAAAATCCAAATGGCATCCTGTTTGACCCGTTGAGCGTTTGCAAAAGCCTCAACGCTTACATGGAAGGACGCCAATACCAGGAGGCTGATCTTTTTTTTCTGAATGAACTATGGCAGAGTTGGGATCATCATTCACATTTCTCAGCTATGAATGCAAAAGAGGTGCTCAATAACATAAATACTTCCCAGCTAAGCGCATATGAACAGTTGAAGAAAACGAATTGGCTAATCATTTCGTTAGGTTCTTCATTTTCTTATCAGCTTGTTGAAAATGGCCAGTCGGTTGCCAATTGTCATCGGGCACCGGGGCAGTGGTTCAATAAGCATCTTTTAACAACAAATGAAACAGTCGAAGCACTAACTCAAACAATTGAAAGGTTGAAAGTATTCAATCCTGCATGCAACATTATTTTTACGATTAGCCCGGTTCGGCACATCAGAGATGGCGTAGTCGAAAACAACAGAAGCAAGGCCCGTTTGTTGGAAGCCGTGCATACTTTAGTCGATCTGTACAACCATGCCCATTATTTCCCTGCATACGAAATCGTGATTGATGTATTGCGCGATTACAGGTTTTTCGATATAGACCTTGTCCATCCAAATTATGCAGCTACGGAGTATGTTTTTGAAAAATTTGTCAGCAGTTTTATTGATGAAGAAGCAACATCAATAATGGAAGAAGTAAAGAAAATAATGACAAGCTATAAGCATAAACCATTTCATCCTGAAACAAAAGCGCACCAATTATTTCTGCAAAGCAATATTGATAAAATAAAAGAATTGGGAAGTAAGTTTCCTTATTTGGACTTTTCTCAAGAACTCTATTATTTTCAGCATGGGGGAAAGGTATAGCAACCTATTTTCTTGTTTGAAAAGACACCCCGCGGTTGTTGTTCTTCACCAACAACCTACAATATGTGCAAGCTTTCACGTAAAGACACTAGCGGCGAATAGCATTGTTTATAATCTGCGAACCACATAAAGACTTAGTTGGTATAAGCTCATGTTTTGTTTTTCTTTTTTCTTGATAAAAAAGAAACAAAAAATCAAGACTGCATAAAAAAAGCTAAAAATTTGGATGCCCGTCTAAAATGAAACAAGTCACAACAAGAGAATATGTCTGTACTAAGTGCGACTTACGGGCATTTAATAAAACTAAACTTTAGTAACTCCTGTTTCATTTCTTAACGACAGACATCCAAATTTTCTTAACACTTTTTTGATGAGGTCGGTGGGAAAATGTGATAATGGGCTAATGTGCTAATTTGCCTGAGGTTCAAAATAGGGGAAGTATTGGTTTGCTTTTGGAAATAGGGGATTGGTTTGATGAAGGCAGCAACGGTTTTTGGCAAGGCAGAAATGGATTAAGAGAAGACAGAAATGAAATATGAGTAGGCAGAAATGGATTTTGAGTGGGCAGAAATGTATTTTGAGTGGGCAGAAATGGATTTAGAGAAGGCAGAAATGAATTTTGAGAAGACAGAAATGAATTTTGAGTGGGCAGAAATTTTTTTTACCTCGAAGAACGGAGGAAATTTACCCAAGCTGGATCTAGCTGCCACACAAGGCTTTGAAAGAGGACTCTAGCATGACGAAATAGATGCCCTGCGGAAATCCTTGAAGAACAGGGGGACCACCTTGAAGAACAGGGGAAAAAATTGTTTCTCTATTATGCAAATATTATTTTTGAAAGTCAATAATGGCGAGCAGTATTTACCTTTCGCTTACCTTTAACCGCAAAATCAATTGAAAATATGCCAAAGGCCACTACTTTAATAGAAGCAATTGCAAACCTGAAAAATGAACCGCTGCATAAGGATGAGTTTAAAGAGTTTTTTGTGGAAACAACCAAAGATAGAGGAGGTGACGAGGCTTTTCCGCACCTGAAACGCAACTTGCTGAATGACCCTCATGGAAGCAATCATTATCTTTTTGCCGGAGCAAGGGGGTGTGGCAAATCAACCGAACTATTACACTTGCAGATAGAATTGGAAAAGGATGGCTTTTTGGTGGTAAATTTTTCGGTAAGAACAGAATTGGAACCCAATAGCCTTACCCATATTGACCTGCTGATTGCCACCCTGAAGAAACTGTTTGAAGCAGCCAATAATTATGGTTTAGCTATTGATGAAGAATTCCTGAAACCCATTACCAACTGGGTAAAGAAGGTATCTACAGAAGAAACAATTACCAAGTCATTTGGTGGTGAAATAAAAGCTGGTGGAGGTTTTAAGATGCCTTTTAAAGGCTTCTTCGAATTATTTTCTACATTGACCGCACAGGCCAAATACGACCGTGATTTTACCAAAACAATACACAGCGAAGAAGACCACCTGATTTCTGAACTCATCAATGCGGGCAATCTGTTGATTAAGGAAATAAAAAGAGAACTGGAAAGCCAAGGCAAAGGTTTGTTGGTGATAATTGAAGACCTAGACAAGTTAGACTTAAAAAAGGGCGAAGAAATATTCTTTAATTATGTAAGCCGATTGGTGGCTTTCGAGATGAATACCATTTATACCTTCCCTATAGCGCTCTATTACAATGTGCAGTTCAATGTAGCAAGAAGTGCGGTGACCGATGTGTTTGTTTTGCCCATGATAATGACACACAACATAGATGGCTCACCAAAAATGGAAGGTGGACAAAGCAAACTAAAGGAGTTGCTGGATAAGCGAATGGATCTTTCGTTGTTTGAAAACGAGGAGGTTATGTTCAACTTTATTAAGTATTGCGGTGGGTCTATTTTCGATCTGTTTAGAATGATAAATGGGGCTATCAATTTTGCGCTGAACCGTGAACGTGATGTGATACTGAGCGAAGATTGGGAAAAGGCAAGTAACCGTGCTATTGATAACTACCAAGCCATGATAAGCGACCGTATAGAAGGAGATAAAGTGATAACTAGTTCTGCACAGTATTTTGCAGCCCTGGTAAGGGTGGCAAAAGACACAACCAAAAAAGCCAATAACACCTGGGAAGAACTGCAACTACGCCAAAACCTTTGCCTGCTTAGTTATAATGGAAGGGGTTGGATAGATGTACACCCACTTGTAAAAGAAGTACTCATAGAGAAAATCCTGCTGGATGAAAGCTACCGAATTAGATAATAACAAGCAATACCTAGAATATTTACTCACCATTAAGCAGTTTTTTAACCGCCACCGGCATGGCAGTTATCTTTTTGCAGTAGCATCCTCATTTCATTTGCGGCAGGAAGTAAATAGGGAAGTGAAGCTATTTTGCAATGGAGAGAAACTTAATGTAGGTGAAACGTCATTGCAAACGGAAATTGAACAAAGCTTGCACGACCAATTGCAGGAAGCCAAAGCCAAATACCCCGGCGGCCTGATACTTACCAATATAGATGAACTGCTGCTACGCAGCGATAACGAGTTTGCCTACGGCATAAACTTTATGCGGGAACAATTGCTGAACCTGCAAATACCTATACTTATTTGGCTAAGCCCTTTTAGCCACCAAATGATTACACAAAAAGCCATAGACCTCTATACCCGCCGTGCGTTGGATACCTTGTTTTTTCCCGATATAAAAGCAGAACAAACTGCCCACCTACTGGAACGCAGCGAAATGAAACTAGAAATGGGTGACGATGCAGAAGAAATACGTACCCGTATTTATCTGTTGGAAAAACAATTGGTAGCTTCCCGAACGGACAATATACCCCGCAAGAGAGTGGCGAAGGAAATTGTGTACCCACTTATAGTAGCCTATAGAGACCGGCTGATGCTGAATGAAGCATTAGCACTGAAAGATGAATTTGCAGAAGATTTTGATGAGAGTGATACGAATTTGTTAAGGGATTTTGGAAACTTATATATCAAATCAACCGATTTAGATAAAGCTATTAATTACTTTGAAAAAGCTTTGATTATTGATAAAGATTCTTCAGGAGAAGAGTCTAAAAAAGTTGCAAATGATTATGTTTGGATGGGATATGCTTTACGCCAAAAAGGAGAATACGACCTAGGAATAACTTTCTATGAAAAGGCATTGGCAATTGATATTAAAATTCATAGTGAAGAATACCCTAAAAGAGCTACGCTTTACAACAATCTTGGTACAGCTTACGATAACAAAGGTGATTACGACCGAGCAATAACCTACTATGAAAAGGCTATAGCCATTGACAAAAAATTTCATGGAGAAAAACATCCTGATATTGCTATCCGATACAGCAATCTTGGCATTGCTTACGATAATAAAGGAGACTACGACCGTGCTATTAACTATTTCGAAATAGCACTAAAAATTAGCAAAGAATTTTATAAAGAAGAACACCCCAGCGTTGCTACTATATATAGCAATCTTGGTAATTCTTACGGCGATAAGGGCAATAACGATCGAGCTATTTCTTACTATGAAAAGGCATTGGCAATAGACAAAAAGTTATATGGAGATGAACATCTAAACATAGCAACCCGATACAACAATCTTGGCAGTGCTTACCATAAAAAAGGCGATTACGACCGAGCTATTGACTATTACGGAAGAGCCTTGAAAATGCTATCTAAATTTCTACCCCCTACACATCCATATCTTGGCATTACACAAAATAGTCTCTCCCTAGCCATATCCGCCAAAAACGGAGAAACCAAATAAAGAGATTATCAAAAGAAGATTTCCTAATTATTTTACTTTTACCCCAATACCTTACCCATTAAAAAACAAAAACTGCTGGCGAATAACCAACAGTTTTATAAAATATTCAAACGTAATCACTCTTACTTCTTATCCCCTTGCACCGCTGCTTTCTTTGCTTTTGCAATGGTTTCTTTTTTTCGCCGCTGTTGGTTTCTTCACCAACAGCCCACAATAAGACACATTATCAAATTAGCCGATTAGCCCATTATTTCCTACCCTTTAGGACCTCATCAAAAAAGCATTAAGAAAATTTGGATGACTGTCGTTAAGAAATGAAACAGGAGTTACTAAAGTTTGGTTTTATTCAATGCCCGTAAGTCGCACTTAGTACAGATATGTTCCCATGTTGTGACTTGTTTCATTTTAGACGGGCAACCAAATTTTTAGCTTTTTTTAAGCAGTCTTGATTTTTTGTTTCTTTTTTATCAAGAAAAAAGAAAAGCAAAACATTATCCCATTATCCCCCGGACCTCATCAAAAAAGCGTTAAGAAAATTTGGATGACTGTCGTTAAGAAATGAAA
>JANMZN010000464.1:0-1737 GCA_031383285.1 Segetibacter sp. | reverse complement strand
ATGCAGTTTTGCTAGAAACGATTTTGCAGTATCAAACTTCTGGATAGCATAGTCGGGATTAAGAGACAAGTAGTATTCCAGCATTGAGCTGTACCACAGATCATCCTCTACGATGAATATTTTAAATGCTTGAGAGTTCTTAATATGCATTATTAAACGAAAAACTTTTCATTGTATTGTATTCAATGTTTCATATTGGGAAAAAAAGTCAATGTGAGAAAATGCGTATTACTTAGGGAATGGTGCTAAAAATGAGAATATTTCATTAGAAATTTTTTCAGAAAATATAAATTTAATACGAACTTTTGCCTTCACCTGATCCGCCAGGCGAATAAAACATGCTGACGTAAATATATAAGAAACCGTTTCGGGTTATGTATACTCCTGTGCCATCTTTGATTTGGAGAATTTATACCTATTGTGTCTATACCAAACCGGTAACGGGTGGTCATGCTTCTTTTTAGAGAGGCAATTTAGGGGAATTATTTTTCTAAAATCATTTGTACATTTACCGGACTCAGTCCTGAGTTTAATTTCAGATTGAAGTTAGCTACGCAAAACTTCAAACAGCAACAGGCTTCTCGTTGATGAACGTTTACGCTAGCTGTGTATTTCCTTTAGGCTTTGTTTAGTATTGAAATCCATACACTTTTCCCTGAAACATTTTAATTACAATCCTTCCTGCATATAAACTCACAATTATAATAATGGCTGATAAAATGTAAATGTTATATGAAAATATATAACAAAGCCCTATGGTTGCAAGTAAAAATATAATTGCAACGTCTATAGTAAATAGAGGAACGAAAGAGTATTTTAAATCATACTGTTGTATAAGTTTCATCACATAGGTATTGAATAAAGCTTGACTTAAGTCCATGTCAATATTATCACATTCTGCATCCATTGCATCTAAATAATTACTTATAATTTCCTCGATTTCTATTTTTTCTTCCTGCGAATTAATTTTAGGCAAATAATTAATAAAGTTGCCAATAGATTTCTTATGATAATATTTCCACTTTTCTTTAGGAATTTTTTTCAATATTACATCCATTCTTTTTTGCAAATCGGTAACACTCATAATTTCCATTATTTTGGATTGGCAGCACTTGATGGATATACGGTCTCTTTTCCCGGAAAACTACCGCTTGGGAAAATTTTAGAACCAGAAAAATAGTCTCTTACAGATATTATACCTCTTAAAATTGAAAAAAGAGACCCATAGGATATATCAATTGTTTTAGGACCACTAATTATCATTTGATTTACCTACATAGTGGTAGGCAAACTTAAGGGAGCATATGCAAAATTGGTTATAGAGGTTTTGTCTTTGATGTTTCCGGTTTTTATATCATAGTAATTAGCTTCTGTTGGTACAGCTCCATCTTCCAATGTAGCAGCAGGATAAATCACCTGATTATGCTCATCAGTCAACACCATCCTTACATTACCCAAATGATCTTTTATGAAATAATCAAAAACAAAATCATTTCCTTTCTTTCTTATTCTTCCTTCCTCATGTGCGAAGAATTGGAGTTCATTATTTTTATATACCCACATAAACAGCACTTACCCACACACAAAGTTGAAGATGTGTCTTGTCCTGAAATAGGTTTACACTAAAAAGTGTAAAACATGGACAAAAAAATCATTCAAAAAGCAGGTAAATATTTTACCGAAGACGAGAAACACAAAATCATTCAGGAGTTGATTTCGACCCAAAGAACTAAAGCA
>JANMZN010000079.1:0-29447 GCA_031383285.1 Segetibacter sp. | reverse complement strand
AGTTATGCTGGCACACCATTTTGTAAAACAGTTGGAACAGCACAGTCAGTATCACTTACTGGTACAGCCGGTGGCTCTTATAGCTCTACAGCTGGATTAACAATTAATGCTGCAACAGGAGCGATTACACCATCAACAAGTACAGCAGGAACCTATACGGTAACTTATACAATAGCAGCAGCTGGCGGATGTGCGCAAGTACAAGCAACGACTAGTGTAACCATCACAGCGTTGCCAACTGCATCTATCAGTTATGCTGGTACACCATTCTGCAGCAATGCAGGAACAGGAAGTGTAACGCTTACAGGTACAGCCGGCGGAACATATAGCTCAACAGCTGGATTGACTATCAATGCAGCAACAGGAGCGATCACCACAGGAACAAGTACAGCAGGAACATACACAGTTACTTATACAATAGCAGCAGCTGGCGGATGTGCACAAGTACAAGCAACGACTAGTGTAACAATTAATACTGAAGGTTTATGGACAGGTGCTATTAATACTACATGGAGTAATACCGGTAATTGGCAATGTGGCGCAGTACCTACAAGTACAACTAACGTTACTATACCAACCGGTCTCACCAACTATCCAACATTAACTTTAGGAATTGCTCAAATCAATAATCTAACATTAGGATCAGGTGCAACACTTACGGTTGATTATACTACTTTAATGGTTTCCGGATCTATTACAAATAGTGGAGGGGCAATAAATGCAATTACAGGTGCGATTGATTTTAATGGAAGTATTGCTCAAACTATTCCTGCGAATCTGTTTACATCCAATACGATTAGAAATGTCGTAATCAGTAACGCTGCAGGTGTTTCATTGGCAGGAACATTGTATGTATCAAATGTGGTAGATTTTGGAAATGTAAACAATACAACATTCTCCACTGGCGGTAATTTGATTTTGAAATCAACATCAACGTTTGATGGTTATATTTCTGATCTTACAAACGGTGGCGTTAATTCAGGAAATACGATTAGTGGTGAGGTGACAGTAGAAAGAAATATGATACCACAAAGAGCGTTTAGATTTGTAACAGCACCGGTAACCACAATAACAGGAATAAGAGCCAATTGGATGGAAAGTTCTAATAATACTACACCAGGAACCAATATAAACCCTAACCCTGGATATGGCACACATATAACTGGAGCAGGAGGAGGAGCTAGTGGGTTTGATCAAACTGTAACCAATGCTCCTTCTATGTTTACTTATGATAACCTTACCCAATTGTGGGCTCCGGTTACTAATGTAAATACAACATTTACGCCGGGCTTACCTTATCGTTTAATGATCAGAGGAGATAGGAGTATAGACCTTACAACGAATACCCCTATACCAACTAATACAGTTTTAAGAGCAAAAGGTACATTAACTATCGGGGATGTAATAATGGCTAAACCAGGGGGTGGCGGAACAGCTGGAACTCCGGTGTTATCACCTACTGTAGGTTACTTTAGTTTCATTGGAAATCCTTACGCATCTCCAGTAGATTGGCTGGCATTGGATAAAACAAATTTGTCTAATTCAATTTACATCTTTGATCCAACGATTTCAGGTGCAAACGGTAGGGGTGGGTATGTTACGTACAATGGTACCCTTGGAGTAAACAATGTACCGGCATCTGAAATAGATAATAATATTCAGAGTGGTCAGGCTTTCTATGTTGAAACGACGGGTTCAAATCCAGCATTAACTTTCAAGGAAATGTACAAATCAGGTCAACATAGAAACGTATTCAGAGGATCCTCTACCATTCCACAAATTAAGTTGCAGTTGCTATTGCCTGGTCAGGATACAACGAATAAAGCAACTGATGGTTTGGGTATATTCTTCTCCGACGATTTTGAGAACACCATCGGAAATGAAGACTCTTACAAGTTCTTCAACCTTGATGAGAACATTGGTATCGTTAGCAATAATAAAGTATTAAGTCTGGAAGGAAGAAAACCAGTAACAGTTAACGATACGGTTAACTTCAAGATATGGCAGCACAACATGCCTTCATACAATATGAAGATAAAAGTGGCCAATTTCGATCCTTCAATTCAGGCATATTTAATTGACAAGTTCACTCAGGCTACTACCTTGTTACCTAATGATATCAATACGATGGTACCTTTTAGTGTAACTACCGATCCAGCTTCAAAAGCATCAGATCGCTTCCAGATTGTATTCAAACCAGGATCTACGCTATCTCTTCAGATTACAAACTTGAAGGCATATGAGAAGGATAAAGCAATTCAATTAGATTGGAATGCAATGAATGAAACAAATGCGGACAAATATGAAATCGAGAAGTCAACGACAGGTAACAATTTTGAAAAAGCAAAAGAAGTAACAGCAAAAAATAGTGGTGCAGTTTCATTGTACAATTGGTTAGATGTTAATCCTGTAAACGGAAACAATTACTACAGAATTAAGGTAATAGACAAGTCTGGGGTTGCAAATTATACCCAGGTTGTAAATGTTAATATCGGAAAAGGTGAAGGGGCAATCACTGTTAACCCAAATCCGATTGTTGCAAATACTGCAAACATCAGGTTCAACAATATTTCTGAAGGAAGTTATACATTGAAACTGTCTGATGTGTCCGGAAAAATTGTTTATACCGGAAAGGTTGCTCATTTAGGTGGAACTATAAACCACAAGATTAATTTGAGAAACAGATTGGCACAGGGCGTTTATCAATTAAGTATATCCGGTAATAATTTAAAATTCAATATCCAGGTTTACGCAGATTAACCAAATTCGAACAACAAATAATAGCGAGGCTGCCTTAAAAGGTGGCCTTGCTATTTTTTAATAAGGCAATTAAAATATAGGATAGTGTTAGCTTTGCTTTTCAAAAAAATTTATATTCTACATTAACAATTCAATAATGCGCACAAAATTTTTTACGATAGCTGTTTCGCTGTTATATATTAACGCTTTATCAGCTCAAAGTTTTAATTCTATAGATTCTGTAAAAGTAATCGCCAAAATAATTTGGGCAGATATGGTGGATAATGGTTTTGCCATCAGCAATGACAAAAAAAGGATAGGATATAGGATTAGGAATGGCAATAAACAACAAGTGGTTATTGATGGCACAAAAGGAGATTTGTATGACAGCGTAACTAGTCCGGTTTTTAGTGCGGATAGTAAGCATGTTGTCTTTGCTCTTAAAAGAATGGATGTATGGAAACTTAATATCAATGGAAAGGAGGAACCAATTGCTTCGCAAAAAGGTGAAGTGGCGTTCCATATGTTTTCTCCAAGTAATAACAAGTTGGTTTATATAATGAAGGAAAATGGCAAGGCTGCTATCATTATTAATGGAAAAAGAAGCGCATTTTTTGATGCTATTAATGAAAACAGTATAGCATTTAATTCAGATGGTGATATAGTGGCATATACTATAGAAAAAGGATCTAAACAAGCCAATGTTTATAATGGAAAAGTTGGAGAATATTTTGATTTAGTTGGATTTCCGCTTCTTAGCTTTTCAGGAAAAAGGTTGGCTTATTGGGCAACTAATAGTGGGAAGTCCTTTGTTGTTATTGATAATAAACGTAGCAATGAATTTGATCAGGTTAATTCCATAAAATTCAGCGCTGATGAAAAACATTGTGCATATACTTTTAAGGATGAAGGGATGTATTATGTTGTATCTGACGGAATAAAATCAGAGAAATACAATTTTGTTCATTCACTTGCCTATAGTCCGTCAGGTTCAAGATTGGTTTATGCTGTAGAATCCTTAGATGAAAATGATCAAAAGTTTAATCATGCTATAGTTTTAGATGGAATTAGGCAAAAAATATATGAAACAGTAGTAGAAGGAAGCCTTTTGTTTAGTTCGGATAGCAAGCATTTTGCTTATGAAGCAGAATGGCACGACGAGTTTTTTATTGTAAACGATGGGGTAGAAGGAAAGCGTTATAATGATGTAATGCAGATTACACTTACATATAGTAGCAATGGAAATCGATTGGCATACGCGATCGAAAATGACTCGAAAAGAAAAGTAAGTGTTGATGGTGAAACGGCAGCCGAATATGACGACGTTACCTTTATTGCTTTTAGTCAAGATAACCAGCATGTTTTATTCTCTGCAAAAGAAGGCGTGAATGATTTTATAGTTATAGACGGTCAGCGACGAAAATCATATTCGTCCATCCTTGGACAAGGTGGATTTGCTTTCGACTCACCCACTTCATTTCACTACTTAATCATCTCTGATGATACTATTCAACTTGTTTTTGAAAAAATATAACCTTTCATATTTACATATTTTAATGATTATCCTAAAATTGAAGGAACAGGCTAACCTTGTTTGTTTAAGAAAAATAACATTAAACAAGAATTGGTTGAAGATAAAAATAGCCTAAAGATATTATTTGTAATCATAAAAAATACACCAACTAAGATTTGGCTTACGGCTCCGCAGCGCTGTGATCGGAGTGACAATGTGGATTATTGTAGGTATAATCGAGCCGACTGATTAAACAATCAAAGTTCATAGCAGTATTACATCTTAAAATAAAAAATAATTTAAGATTACAAACAGTCATTTATATTATATTTAGTTTTATTTAAAAGTATTTTTTATAAGAAATTCTACATTCATATCGTAGTTTTTATTTGTAAAAAATGGTTATTCGTTAGTTTATCTGCCATCTGTAACAATTTTTTAATTTTTTTTATTATCCTTGCAACCATTCTAAATATTTTTGAGTCCTAGTTAAAATGGCTTAATTTTAACCGTTCATTGTATTATAAATAAATTTTATGAAGATTTTATTAAAGTATTTGTTATTATTTGTTGCTATCACTTCTTATAGTGAATACGCTTCAGGTTTTTTTTCCTGCACTAATAGTAGTACCATTAGTTCAGATTTTAATGGTACATCCATTAATGGAGGAAATTATATCTGGTTCAATTCGCATTTAAAACTAAGTGGACAAACAAAGAATCCTACCATTATTAATATTGATGGGGGTGTTATTTCGTTTACTGCAAACGGGCTGAACTACTCATTTCCTGTTCCTAAAACGCAAATCGTATTTTCTTCATCTACAACAACAGCTTCAACATTTTTTAATGCTGTTTCACAAACTTTTTTAATTCAGGTTCCATTGAGTACTTCAGGAGATGTGTTTTCTGGAGGCTTTCTACTTCCGGTGCCTTCAGGAGGATTTCCGGGAGGAATTAAGCCTGTAACATGGAAAGCAAATTTTTCTGGAAATACTGGCGGCTTAAGTGTTGCCTGGCAATGGTCCGCTGCCGTATATACATCATTCAGCAATGATTATAATGCATTGGGCATTGCTTCTGTTGATGGTAGCGTTCAATCAGGAACCCCGAATAATTTCAAGAATTTTGTAACAGGTGGTGCTCGAGGTGGTGGAGGATCTAATACAACAGGGTCTAACAGTTCTACCGGTAGCGTAATACCCATTTATTGTCCTGGAGCACTTTCTTTAGGAAATCAGGTTTGGAATGATTTTGACGGAGATGGCAAGAGAGATAGTAATGAGCCAGGCATTCCAAATATTGTTGTTAGCCTTTATGCTGATAATAACTATGATAATTTACCTGATGGTTTGGCAATTGGTACTACCACCAGTGATGCAAATGGAAGATACAAGTTCTCAGAATTAGTTGAAGGTCGGTATATAGCATCTATCCCGATAGCACCAGGCTATCAACAAAGCCCAAATGCATCTACTAGTGCAACTAGTCCTTTTCCAGATAATGATATAGATAATGATAACAATGCTGTTACATTGGTTGGACCCAACGGTATTGGTGGAATTGTTTATTCAAATGCGATTACGTTAACGGACGGTATAGAACCTATAGACGATGGTGATGGAGCTAATGGAAACAATACATTTGATTTGGCATTGTGTGGGGTTGCCTTTATCGGTGATTTTGTATGGAATGACCTGAATGCTAATGGCATTCAAGATGCAAATGAGCCGGGCATAAACGGCGTTACTGTTACAATTACTTTTCAGGATGGAACTACTGCTTCTACAACAACAAGCTTTTTTAATAATGATGGCTACTATGATTTTAAAAATCTTGGGCCAGGAACTTTTACTGTTTCATTTTCTACCCCATCGGGTTTTTTCCCTAGTCCTTCAAACATTGGTACAGATGACTCAAAAGACAGTGATCCAATTAATGGTGCTGTGAGTGTAACAGTGGCTGCAGGTGTAAGTAACTTTACTATTGATGCAGGTTTCACAAATCAGTCTCCATCAGGTGGAGGAACAGAGTGTTTTGGTCAAATTGATATTGGTTGTCAAAGTTGTGCTGTTAATTATCCTGACAATAGCAATCTTCCACGTTCAGCAGTGGTATTCAATGAAAGTGAAGTTCTTAGATATGCAGAACCGGGCCCTTCAACTTGTGGGAATGCGACTTCTGAAATCAGGATGTATTATGGAGATGAACACGCAATGACTTTGGGTGTAAAAAGCGTTGTTGTAAAAACTTCAAGTGGAACTACAACTACTAATTATCCAATAACTCCAAAATCAACAACCCCCGGATGTGTTATTAATCCTTTGGTTGGATCAACAATATCTTCTGGCGATCAAGCAGGCAATGATGTTGCTGCTGGTGGAGGTCGTCCTTTATGGCCGGCGCTATTCATTACAGATCTTACAACCAATGGCTCTACAAGTAGAGTAGGAGATTGGCAGCAAGGTGGTACTGGTGTAGCACCACATAAAATCTGTGGAACATGGAAAAGTGCCACTAGAACAGTAGATAAAACTACAAATCCGGAAGTGGTTACAGTTACTCCTGAGTCAAACCCTACTAAAAACAATTGGACACTTGGTGCAGGTAGCGATGTTCCTGCTGTAGGATTCTCTAGCTTGAAAGATGAAGGCTTCGGTACCGAAGTTGTATGGAATGTTAGTCAATTAGGTTTATTGCCAGGTCACACTTATCGCTTGCAGTTTATGGTACACGATGGTGACCAAAATAAAACAGGAGGCGATGTAGGTCAATCATGTACAACTATTGTAATGGGCGGTACAGGACCTGATGCAGGTGCAGATGGAACTGCAAAATCTGTTTGGACAATTAATTCAGATAATACAGTTACGATTAAAACTACATTGGATAAAACACTAGTTGACAATACGTATGGTACTGGTGCCATCGGATGGCCATCGGCACATACTTTTAATGATTTGGTTACATCAGACAATATGCAAATGGAGTTGTATGATGCTGTTGGTGTTAAGAAGATGGATTTCAAAATGGATTATCTTTCTGCTAGCTCAAGTGCACCTTCTGGATACAAAAGCCTAGGAGTAACCGGTGGTGATGGAAGCATTAGTTTAGGAAGCTCAGCAAATGTGTTGAGTGTTAAAACTTCATTAGACTCAAACCTTAATGAAAAGGGGTATGTATTGACTTCAAATAGCCCAGCAACAAATAGCAGTTATGCACCAAATGCAACATATCCTAATTGGAACTTTAATGTTGTCTACGAAGCCAAAGTAAGTTTATCAGCATTTGGAACTGCAGGCTTTGGTTATCCAAAAGTTGTAAGAGTGCATGCAAGTCCAAGTAAGATAGGAAAAAACGATATTGATTTAAAACCTTCTATTTGTCCTGGTCTTTTGAAATTGGGTAATCAGGTTTGGAACGATTATGATGGAGATGGAAAAAGAGATTTGAATGAACCTGGCGTTGCTAATTTAGATGTTTATTTGTATGTCGACAACAATGGTGATAATATGCCTGAAGGCGATGCCATCAGGAAAACAACAACTGATATAAACGGAAATTACATTTTTACAGATTTAAAGCCTGGTCGTTATATTGCTTCCATTCAAATACCAATAGGATACCAGCAAAGCCCAAATACTTCAACGCAAGCTACCAGTTCTTTCCCTGATAATAATGTAGATAATGACAACAATGCTGTAAGATTAGTTGGTGTAAATGGACCCGGAGGTATTGTTTATACCAACGCAATTACACTTAGCGAAGGTGGTGAACCAACAACAGACGGTGACGATGCCAATGGCAATCAAACATTTGATTTGGCTATGTGCGGAAGTCTATTCTTAGGAGATTTTGTTTGGGATGATGTAAACGCAAATGGTATTCAAGATGCTAATGAACCAGGTATTAATGGCGTAATTGTTACCATAACTTTCCAAGATGGAAGAACGGCAACAACTACTTCTCAGTTTTTTAATAACAATGGTTATTATGACTTTAAAAACCTAGGACCAGGTACTTATAAAATTACTTTCACTACACCTGCGGGTTATTTCCCAAGTCGGTCAAATTTAGGGACAGATGATATGAAAGATAGTGATCCAATAGATGGTTCTGTTAGTGTGACATTAGTTGATGCAAGCAATTTTACGATTGATGCAGGATTTACAACTACAACTCCTGCCGGTGGTGAACAATGTTTTGGAATGCCAAATATTGGATGTGTTTCATGTGCAGTAGCATATCCCGATAACAGCAATCTACCTCGTTCTGCTGTAGTATTTAATGAAAGTGAGGTATTGCGCTATGCTGAGCCAGGACCATCCACATGTGGTAATGCAACAACGGAGATTAAAATGTATTATGGTGATGAACATGCGATGACATTGGGCGTGAGGAGTGTGGTAGTAAAAACTTCAAGTGGCACTACTACAACCACTTACCCAATTACACCTGCTCCATCTACACCTGGTTGTGTTGTCAATCCTTTGGTAGGTACTACAATAGCTTCTGGGGATCAAACAGGGAATGACGTAGCTGATGGCGGTGGTCGTCCCTTGTGGCCTGCACTCTTTATTACTGATCTTACTGTAAATGGTGCTACAAGTCGCGTAGGCGATTGGCAGCAAGGCGGTACTGGAGTTACTCCCCATAAAATTTGTGGTACATGGAAAGGTGCAGTTAGAACTGTAGATAAAACAAGAAATCCTGCAGTGATAACAGTTACTCCTGATGCAAATCCAGCTAAAAATAATTGGACACTTGGAGCAGGAAGTGATATGCCTGACATTGGTTTCGCAAATTTGAGAAATGAAGGTTATGGAACCGAAGTTGTTTGGAATGTTAGCCAACTTGGCTTATTACCCGGTCACACTTATCGTTTACAATTTATGGTTCATGACGGTGACCAAAATAAAACGGGTGGTGATGTTGGTCAATCTTGTACTACAATAGTGATGGGTGGTGGAGGTGGAACAACCAATGCCGATGGAACTGCTAGAACCACCTGGTTCTATAATCCGGATAATACAGTAACTATAAAAACATTAATAGCAAAATCAGTGGTTGATAATACATATGGTACTAATAAAATTGGATGGCCGTCTACCCACAACTTTACAGATTTAACAACATCAGATGATCTTCGATTGGCTTTGTATGATGGTAATGGAACCAAAAAAATGGATTTTACCATGGATTACCTATCAGCTAGTGCTAGTACAGTTTCTGGTTATAGAAGCTTAGGTGTAACTGGAGGGGATGGTAGCATTCCTTTAGGAAATGCTACTGATATTACAAGTGTGAAAACTTCATTAGATGCTAACTTCAATGATTTTGGATATGTGCTAACTTCAAATTCTCCAAGTACCAATAATAGCTACGCTACAAACTCTACTTATCCCAATTGGATTTATGATGTTTGGTATGAGGCAAAGGTGAAATTATCAGCATTTGGCCCTTCTGGTTTTGGCTATCCTGAGTTGGTTAATTTACATGCAAGTCCAAGTAAGATTGGTAAGACTGACATTACGTTAAATCCTACACCTTGTCCAATTATTCAGTCAAGGTCTGTTGAAAGAGAAATTGTAAATGAAGTGATTGATGGAGATGTTTCAGTTTATCCAAATCCTGCATCAACCTATTTTCAACTAAACTTCAAGTCTGCAAGTAAAGGAAAAGTAATTGTAAGAGTAATGGATGTTTCGGGAAAATCTTTGTCAACTCAATCATATAATGCTACAATAGGTTCAAATACTATTAGAGTGGAAAACTTGTCAAGATTGGCAAGTGGATCATACAATGTTGAATTGATAGTTAACAACAAGAAAGTAAATAAAAAATTGAGAATAATCAGGTAGGATTTAGTTTAAAACCACTTATTTAAAATCCCGGTTGCAGAAGCAATCGGGATTTTTTTTATTTAAATGCTTTAATAACTAGGTGTCTCATATTTTTTCTTTGTTGCATTTAATGAAACTTAAGCGAGAAAACAAAAAATTTTTTGAAATCCGATTATTCGTTCACACCGGACCTATTGTAGCAGTCAATGATGGCGCAAAAAATTTGCTTTCTATATATTGGGAGATAGATTATGCGCAGCAAGCTGAATGGGAAGCTGTGGCGAAACAGGCAAAGCAAACATAAATGATAACACTTATGCATTAGTGAAGGATAGCTTCAATTGCTCATGCTGATGTAAGAAACAAGCGAAGAATAAGGGAGAGATTGATTTATAACTTATGGAAACATGTTGACCTAATGAGCAATGGATCTGTGTAAAGTGACTTATAATCCGATCATTTATTTTATGGGATTCTTAGAAATATCTTTCAATTTTGTTTCAAAGAAATTGCCTTAAACTTTTCGCTAATAAAGTAGTAGAACAACATAAGGTTTCTCAACTGACAAAAATTCATTAGCCAAAATATGTTGAAAAGTAGACCATTCAACAATCTTTATTTTAGTGCAAATCGTTTTAAAAGGAAATTTATATCTGCTATCTGACAATTTAAGATGAATGGGCAATTCTCAACTATTAACCCCTTTTGAAGTAATACCAAAAACATTCCTCCAATCATTTTTAAAAGGAATAACTATTTATATATTAATACTCTGAATAAATATTTTTTTAGAATAATGCAGGTAGTCGTATATTTCAAAATATTTAGAAAGCGATCTCAATTATAGACCAAAACTTTAATCTATGGGGCCACTCTCTCTGATTGTACTTGCTATAGCTGCCGTTGCATTTTCAGCAGGAGGCATACTCGTTGGTCGTCTATTTAATAAAGGCAGCAAAAACCTTCAAAAAGGTCAGGCATACGAGTGTGGTATCCCTACAATTACTTCTCCGTGGCAGCAGTTCAATGTGGGTTATTACTTGTTTGCCCTCTTGTTTTTAATCTTTGATGTAGAATTGGTTTTCTTGTATCCTTGGGCTGTTGTAGTCAAGAAAGTAGGTATCATCGCCTTAGTTGAGATTGTAATTTTCATGTTTGTATTGTTCATGGGCTTTTTATATGCACATAAAAAAGGAGCATTAAAATGGATGTAAGAGAAGAAATTAGAGAACATACCAAAGATTTTCCCGGTCAGATAATACCTACACCGGGCGGAGGTATCATTGCAAGTACTTTTAACGATATCATCAATTGGGCTCGGTCCAATTCTTTGTGGCCGCTTACGTTTGCCACTAGCTGTTGCGGCATAGAACTTATGAGCGTAGCTGGGGCCAAGTACGACTTTTCCCGTTTCGGTTTCGAAGTTGCAAGGGCTACGCCTCGTCAGGCAGATGTTATCATCATTGCAGGTACCATTGTCAACAAAATGGCACCTATTTTAAAACGTTTGTATGACCAAATGCCTGATCCGAAATATGTAATTGCCATGGGTGCTTGCGCCATTAGCGGAGGTCCTTTCTTTTATAACACCTATTCTGTTGTAAAAGGTGCCGACCATGTAATACCTGTTGATGTGTACATCCCTGGTTGTCCGCCTAGGCCCGAAGCATTGCTACATGCCATGATAGCACTGCAGGAGAAGATTAAAAATGGAATGACAAGAGAGCAGATAAGGACTGTTTAATTATTTTTTAGCATAGATAAAATGAAAACGATAAGCCTGCTACAATGACCAACGAAGAAATAAAAACTTACATTTCTGATATTGAACCAACAGCCGTTTTTGATGAAACCGGAGAATGGATCAATATAAACATTGAGGCTATACAGTGGCGTACTTTGGCCGAACAACTTAGGAACGGCCCATTTCAATTCAATTATTTATTTTGTCTGACTTGCATAGATTGGAAGACTCATTTAACCATGGTCTTTCATTTGTCAGCTACAACGCATAGGCATACAATTGTAGTAAAAGCTAAGTGTGACAGAACAAATCCTGAAATAGAAACCGTTAGTGACATTTGGCGTACTGCTGAGTTTCATGAAAGAGAAGTATATGAATTATTTGGTGTAAAATTTCTACATCACCCTGACTTGCGAAGGCTGATATTGACAGACGATTTCGAAGGATTTCCACTTAGAAAAGATTTTGAAGATCCAATCAACATGATAAAATTATAGCCCCTTTATTAAATAAGAGTGAGGGAAAAAGTATTAGGAAAATGTATAGCGAAACACAAATCATATCGGGAACTGCAAGTACCTCATCTATTGCCGGGGAGGATATAGGAGACTTGGTGATAAATGTTGGCCCCCAACATCCCGCTACGCATGGTGTACTGCATTTAGTGATTACGCTTAATGGCGAAACGGTTAAGAAAGTAGAACCTCACCTTGGTTACATTCATCGGTCTATAGAAAAAATGTGCGAAAGCCTAAGTTATAGACAATTTATCTACGTAACGAGTAGAATGGATTACTTGTCATCGCACATCAACAACCATGCTTGTTCATTAGTAGTAGAAAAGGGATTGCAGATAGAAGTGCCTTCGAGGGCTCAGTATATCCGTGTTATAATGGATGAATTGACAAGAATAGCTTCGCATGAACTGTGGTGGGGCGCTTTGTCAATGGATGTTGGTGCGTTTACTCCTTTCTTTCATGCATTTAGAGAGCGGGAATTTATCAATGAAATAATGGAAGAAACCTGCGGTGCAAGATTGACCATGAATTATATGGTTCCCGGTGGCGTAATGGCAGATATCCATCCTGATTTTCAAAGAAAAGTAAAGGAGTTCATCGTATTGTTTAAGTCGAAAGTGGATGAATACGATGAAATGGTGACGAACAACGTCATTTTTAAAAATCGGATGAAAGGAGTAGGAATATTGTCAAAAGAAGATGCTATTTCTTATGGTTGCACAGGACCTGTTGGTCGTGGCAGCGGCGTTCAATGCGATATCAGGAAAATATATCCCTATGAATTGTACGACAAGGTTCACTTTGACGAAATAATAGAAACAGCAGGAGATTCCTTTGCCCGTTACATGGTTCGTATGCGGGAAATGAAGGAGTCTATAAAAATAATTGAGCAATTGATTGATGAAATTCCGGAAGGAGAGTTTCAGGCAAAGACCAAGGCTGTATTGAAATTGCCCAAAGGAGAGTTTTATACTAGAGTAGAAACGGCAAGAGGCGAGCTAGGTGTGTATATAGTAAGCGAAGGAGGAACAACACCTTATAGGATTAAGTTTAGATCACCCGGATTTTCTAACTTATCAGCATTGGATCACATGGTACGAGGTAGTAAGTTAGGAGATCTGATGGCAACAATGGGAACACTTGATTTGGTGATACCTGATATTGATAGATAGCAACGTTTTTATTCCTCCATTTGAGAGGGACTTAAAATAGATACAATATGTTTAGTTTAGAAGGCATAACAAATTCGATACAACAATGGCTGAATGCATCTTTTGGTGCTACTTGGACGTTGGTGTTAGAATGTGTCATAGTAATGTTGTTGGCTATTACACTGTTTGCATTTTTGGGGTTGGTGTTGGTGTTAATGGAAAGGAAAGTAGCGGCAAGAATTCAAATAAGAATTGGACCAAACAGGGTAGGACCTAAGGGAATGTTTCAAACCGCTGCTGATACACTTAAATTAATTATGAAAGAAGGATTGACGCCGGATGGGGCGGATAAATTCTTATTCAACCTTGCTCCTTATGTGGTAATGATTGTTGCCATGCTGTTGTTAGCACCCATCGCTTTTGCAAAAAACTTTCAGATTTGGGATATTAATATCGGGGTTTTATTTATTTCATCCATTTCATCTTTAGGTGTCATTGGCATATTAATGGCAGGATGGGCAAGTAATAATAAATACTCAATGTTGGGTGCTATGCGCAGTGGTGCTCAGATAGTTAGTTATGAGTTATCAGCAGGCATTTCCATCCTTACAATTGTTGTATTAACTGGTAGCCTTCAAATCTCAGAGATTGTTGCCTCGCAGCAAACAGGTTGGTGGTTGTTTAAAGGACATATTCCTGCCTTCATTTCTTTTGTTATTTTCATAATAGCAGTAACTGCAGAAACCAACAGAGCGCCGTTTGACATGGCAGAAGCAGAATCAGAGTTAACCGCAGGTTTTCATACCGAATATTCAGGGATGAAATTCGCTTTGTTTTTCTTGGCAGAATACATAAACATTTTTATTGTTTGCGCTATAGGTGCTACGCTTTTCCTTGGTGGTTGGATGCCTTTTCATATAGGACAATGGCATAGCTTTAATCACATCATGGATTATATTCCGTCTGTAGTTTGGTTTTTTGGGAAGACCTTTTTTCTGATCTTCTTAATCATGTGGTTCAGGTGGACATTCCCTAGGCTAAGAATAGACCAACTGTTGAATTTGGAATGGAAATATTTGTTGCCAATCAGCCTGGTAAATTTATTATTGGTAACGATAATAGCAATAGAAGGATGGCATTTTTAATCAGAATAGTTTGTGTTCATTATTTAGAACATTATTTAAACCGGTTTTAAAAATAGTGTAAATGTTTATAAAAGATTATTTATCCGATATATATCACGCAACCAAATCACTTTTGATTGGTATGCGGCGAACAGGGCATTATTTCATTTCACCTAAGGAAATAATAACTGAACAATACCCAGACAACCGCGCCACCTTGAAGATGGCTGATAGGTTTAAGGGAGAAGTCATTATGCTACATGATGAGCAAAATGAACACGCATGTACAGGATGTACCGCCTGTGAATTGGCTTGCCCTAATGCAACCATTAAAATCATTACAAAGTTTGATATAACGCCTGAAGGAAAAAAGAAAAAAGCACTAGACACCTTCGTTTACCACCTTGACCTATGTACCATGTGTAATCTATGTGTGGAGGCTTGCCCAACAGATGCTATTAAAATGGGACAAAATTTTGAGCACAGTGTTTTTGACAGAAGTCAGCTATTAAAAAAATTGAATAGGCCAGGATCTAAAATAAGGGAAGGGGTGGAATAGAGGGGAACTAAGATGTATGATTTATGATGTAGGATGTATGATGTGTGATTTATGATGGATGAAATAGTTATTAACTAAAAAAAATAAAAAGTTGAACGCTTCGCAAATAATATTTTATGGTATTTCGGCTTTCATTCTTGGAGCTGGCTTGTTGGCTGTTACCACTTCAAAAGT
The DNA here is from genome assembly GCA_031383285.1 of Segetibacter sp. Taxonomy (GTDB): domain Bacteria; phylum Bacteroidota; class Bacteroidia; order Chitinophagales; family Chitinophagaceae; genus Segetibacter. Next base: position 14,082 of record JANMZN010000079.1, on the reverse strand, counting down.
TTTTAGAGCTGCTATTTGGTTGTTGTTTGCTTTAGTAGGCATTGCGGCTTTGTATTTTTGGATGCAAGTAGAGTTTATTGCCGCTGTGCAAATAATCGTTTATGTTGGAGGTATCGTTGTACTCATCATCTTTTCTATTTTTCTTACGCAACAGTCAGGAAAAGAAATGCCTAAGCCATCCATTAGCAGGATTGTTTCTTCCATATTAGCAGCCTTATTTGGGCTCATTTTCAGTTACCATTTGATTAGTCATTATGGATTTACCCCGAGTGCTAAACAATTTGTTGTACCAGTAGCTGAAATAGGAATACAAATGCTGAGTACAACCGAATATGGCTACATTTTACCTTTCGAAGTGGTAAGTTTTCTTTTGTTGGCTGCTATGATTGGTTGCATTGTTATAGCCATGAAATCTCCTGAGGATAAAACCAATCAGTATGTTTCATTGAGCGAATCAAGCCATTCTGAACCTAAAATTATAGAAGAAGTATTATGAATTCAGTACCATTAGAACATATTCTATTTGTAAGTACGGCCCTATTTTTTATAGGAATGTATGGATTGTTTACACGCCGCAACCTGATTGCTATTTTAATGTCAATTGAGTTGATCTTAAATAGTGTAAATATAAATTTTGTGGCGTTTAATAAGTATTTATATCCAACACAATTAGACGGCGTTTTCTTTGCCATCTTCATTATTACTATTGCCTCAGCAGAAGCCGCTGTAGCTATTGCCATTATTATTAACCTCTATAGAAGCCACCAATCAATAGACGTTGATGACGCTGCGGAATTAAAATTTTAACTGTATGTCAAACTATTTATACATCGTATTGATCCCCTTACTTCCATTAGCTACCTTTTTGTTGCTTGGTTTGTTTGGCCGAAAATATTTTAAAACATCTGCGGGATTTATTGGCACACTTTCATTGCTTACATCTACTGTATTGTCTATTTATGCAGCTTACCAATACTTTTTTTTAGATGGAAAAGTGGGGAATTCGTACCAAAAAATAGAAGCAATCAAATTTACATGGCTGCAGTTTTCTCCCAATATTTCTATCGATATCGGTATTATCATAGATCCTATATCTGTAATGATGTTAGTGGTTGTGAGTTTTGTTTCCTTGATGGTGCATGTTTTTAGCCTTGGCTATATGAAAGGCGAGGAGCGGTTTGCTACCTATTACGCATTTCTTTCGTTGTTTACCTTTTCCATGTTAGGTTTGGTGCTATCTACCAACATTTTTCAGGTATATATTTTTTGGGAACTTGTTGGGGCATCGTCCTTCTTATTGATTGGATTTTATTACCAGAAACAGTCTGCAGTAGCTGCATCTAAAAAAGCTTTTATTGTTACTCGATTTGCTGACTTGGGATTTCTTATTGGCATTTTAATGCTAGGATTTTATGGCGGCACATTGGATATTGGCATCTTAATTCAACGACTAACTACTGAGCAATCAGCAGAGTATATAGGAATGACTACCGCTTCTTTTTTAGGTATATCATGCCTTACTTGGGGACTGATTTTAGTCTTTATTGGAGGTGCAGGTAAATCAGCCATGTTTCCGTTGCATATTTGGCTGCCCGATGCAATGGAAGGTCCAACACCTGTGTCTGCATTAATCCATGCAGCTACAATGGTTGTTGCAGGCGTTTATCTTGTTGCCAGATTATTTCCCATTTACTCAATAGAAGGCTCTGCTTTGCATATCGTCATGTACATCGGTGCATTTTCTGCATTGTTGGCTGCTATCATTGCTTGTACACAAACAGATATCAAAAGAGTATTGGCTTATTCAACCATGTCGCAGATTGGTTATATGATGTTTGCCTTGGGCGTTTCACAAAATGGTGTCGAAAATAATCTTGGTTTTACGGCTTCTATGTTTCATTTATTTACACACGCCTTTTTCAAATCATTGTTATTCCTTGGTGCCGGCGCAGTTATTCATATGGTGCATAGCAATGAAATGAAAGATATGGGAGGTTTACGAAAATGGATGCCGGTTACACATGCTGCATTTTTAATTGCCTGCCTGGCAATTGCAGGTATTCCGCCATTTGCTGGATTTTTTAGCAAGGAAGAAATTTTGTTAGCAGCGTATCATGCAGATAAAATGATTTATGGTGTTGCACTTTTTATTGCTGCGCTTACTGCATTTTATATGTTCCGATTATATTTTAGTATTTTTTGGAATTCGCCTGTTCAATCAGAAAGTCATGATAATGCCCACAACCATCATCATTCTGAAGGAACGATGACCATGAAATTGCCTTTAATCATGCTGACTATTTGTGCCATGGCTGCTGGGTTTATTCCCTTTTCAAAATTTATTACGTTAAGCGGTACACCGACCGAATCCCACATGGATATCACTTTTTCTATTGCTCCTGTATTATTGGCAATTTTTGGAATTGCAATAGCCATGAAATTATACAAAACAGCGAATGACGTTCCCTCTAGAATAGCTTCAGCGATGGGTGGATTTTACAACGCTGCAAAAGGGAAGTTTTATGTTGACGAAGTATATCTTTTTGTGACAAAGAAAGTAGTTTTTAATCTCATTGGAAGGCCAGCTGCGTGGATAGATAAAAACATCGTAGATGGGCTTATTAATTTCATTGCAAGTTTAACGGCTTGGATTTCTTCATTGATAAAAGGCATTCAATCTGGTCGGGTTCAGAATTATGCGCTTTACTTTTTTGGAGGTGTGGCTGGGTTGTCGTTGATATTTATTTATTGGTGGAAATAATGTTGAAATAAAATTATAAACTGATTAGTAAAACTTAATTAAGCAAAATGTTTCTCTCCTTACTCATCATATTGCCTTTTCTAACTTCCATTGCCATTCTGTTTTGTAAAGGCTTAAAGCAGGTTAGAACTGTTGCATTTTTAGGTGCTTTGTCTCAAATTGGACTAGTAGGCTATGTCTTGGCAAAATACTGGGAAGAACGATCAGTCGGTAATAACGCACCCATGTTGTTTGAGTACAACCATGCTTGGTTTGCGCCGCTCAACATTAATTTCCATATTGGAATAGATGGCATTTCAATAGCAATGATGCTATTAACTGCTTTTGTAGTTATTGCCGGGGTGCTCGTTTCGTGGACCATGGAAAAATTGAGTAAAGAGTTTTTCTTCCTACTAATGTTTCTAAGTGTAGGTGCTTATGGTTTTTTCATTTCGCTAGATCTGTTTACATTATTTTTCTTTTTGGAAGTAGCAGTAATACCTAAGTTTTTATTGATAGGGGTATGGGGTAGTGGGAAAAAGGAATACAGTGCTATGAAGCTCGCATTAATGTTGATGGCAGGTTCTGCACTTGTATTTGTTGGTATCGTAGGAATGTATTTCTATGCGCATACTTTCGACATGATGCAAATAGCTCAAATGTCAATTCCTTTGGATGTGCAGAAATTTTTCTTTCCATTTGCGTTTGTTGGCTTTGGCATTTTTGGTGCACTATTCCCATTTCATACATGGGTGCCCGATGGTCACTCGTCTGCACCTACAGCAGCTTCCATGTTTCTTGCTGGCATATCTATGAAACTAGGTGGATATGGTTGCCTTAGAGTAGCTACATTTCTAATGCCGGCAGCAGCGCATGAGTATTCATGGATCATCATTTTGCTGGCTACCATTGCTATTATTTATGGCGCTTTTGCCACTATGATGCAGACTGACCTTAAATACATCAATGCTTATTCTTCGGTCAGTCATTGTGGTTTTGTTTTATTGGGTATTGGCATGCTTACTAAAACTTCCGTTAATGGGGCTGTGCTTCAAATGGTGTCACATGGCTTAATGACAGCACTTTTCTTTGCTGCCATTGGCATGATATATAGCCGAACACATACAAGAGATGTTGCTAAGTTGGGTGGCTTATTAAAAGTTACGCCATTCATTTCTACTGTTTTTGTATTGGCAGGTTTATGTTCGCTTGGTTTACCGGGTCTTAGCGGTTTTGTTGCGGAAATGACAGTGTTTATGGGCTCATGGCAAAACCCTAGTACAATGTATCGGGTAGCTACTATATTAGCATGTGCCTCCATAGTTGTAACTGCGGTATATATTTTAAGAGCAGCTGGCAAAACCGTAATGGGACCATTGAGTGAAGCTTTTAATCAAATAACAGACGCTACATGGAATGAAAGATTGGCAGCGGGCATTTTAATTATTGCAATTGTAGTAATGGGTGTCGCCCCATTTTTGATCAATCAACTAATTATGCCGGGAACTGAAAATATCATGAATAAGGTGTTGAGTATTACGGGCAATTAAAAATTAAAAAATTAGAAAAACTAAATGATAAGTGATTTTTTAATATTAATGAAGCAGGAAATGGTGATTGTTTCGATCATCTTTATACTAATATTCTTAAAGCTTGGAAAGGAAAGGAGCAATGAGAATATTATGAACATGGTGAATTTACTTTTGCTCTTTAATTTTATTGCTGGCTTTTTTGGCATCAAAGAGGGAAGTTTATTCAATGAAATGTTCAGGACAAATCATTTAATAATTCTAGAGAAAAATATCCTTAATCTTGGAACTTTAATCATCTCTATGCAATCGTGGTCCTGGCTAAAAAATCATAAACATGTTCCGGAGTTTTATATGCTATTGCTGTCCACTTTATTAGGAATGTTTTATATGATTTCGGCAGGTAACCTGCTCATGTTTTATCTCGGACTTGAACTCTCTACAATACCGCTTGCAGCCATCGTCAACTTTGATCTTACAAAAAAACAATCTTCCGAAGCTGCAATGAAGTTGATTATTTCTTCTGCCTTCTCTTCAGGTTTGCTGCTCTTCGGTATTTCATTAATTTATGGAACCACCGGCACATTGGTGTTCTCTGAACTAACAACACATCTCACCAATCAACCGCTGCAGATATTTGCTTTCGTATTACTACTGGCAGGATTTTCATTTAAAATTTCTGTAGTTCCATTTCATTTATGGACTGCCGATGTATATGAAGGTGCACCTGTTGCAGTTACTTCCTACTTATCTGTTATTTCTAAAGGAGCGGTGCTATTTGTATTTGTATCTGTATTGTATAAAGTCTTTCAACCTTTGGCTGCTACATGGTATAATATGTTGTTCATCTTATCGCTATTGACCATTATTGTTGGAAATTTATTTGCCATTCGGCAGAATAATTTTAAACGCTTTCTGGCTTTTTCATCTATAGCCCAGGTAGGATTTATATTGATCGGCATTACAGGTAGTTCAAAGGAAGGTTCAGCATCGGTAATTTATTTTGTATTGGTATATGTATTCTCCAATTTGGCAGCTTTTGGCGTTGTTTCATTGGTCAGTGCAGTTACTAATAAAGAAACAATTAGCGATTACAAAGGATTTTATAAAAATAACCCTGTGCTTTCATGGATACTTACGATTGCCATGTTCTCCTTGGCAGGTGTTCCGCCTACTGCCGGTTTCTTTGGTAAGTTCTTTCTTTTGTTGGCGGGAGCTTCCAAAGGCAATTATCTGCTTGTTGGAATAGCAGCATTGAATATGGTCATTTCATTTTATTATTATTTGCGTGTAGTCAAAGCAATCTTTATGGATGAAAATGAACAACCGCTTGAGAAAATTTCCATTCCATTATTGCCACGTTTAGCAATGTATTTATGTATACTTGGCATTATTGTCATAGGAATGATAGGTCATGTATATGAACACATTTATTCTTTAGCTCCAGGAATAGAGCAAGTAGCATTAAAATAAAAGTATGGCTATTAATAAAAATCATGAGTTTGAGGATCTGAATGGGGTCAAGTGTGCCATTGTTGAGAAAAATGCAACGAAGGACCGTGTAGATTTTCTAAAATCATTATTAGAGCACAATAAATTTACAGTAATTGTTGTGGATAGTCCTCCTCCGAAAGTCGCACCAAAACCTGCTTTAGCTCCAACTGTTGATGCAGAGGCGCCTGTTACGATACCTATAGAAGTGGTCGATCCTGCACCGACTGCATTTACAATTGGAGTAACAGATGTTTCATTCAACCCAACCAATGCAATATTTGGTAGAATGTTGAAGACGCATGATAAAAAGATAGTTACGCTTGCCTATTGGCAACAAAAAGAAAAGATTTCAAATGATGAAGTGCCGTATTTTGAAAATATTGGCAACAAAATGTAGTTGATTTAATTGTTACATATGGTTACTCATTTATAAATCATTAGCTGCAAAGCTTAGTTGTTTGATTAGTTCCTGAGGGAGTTTCGGAAGTTGTTTCCTTTCTATTAGGTATGTCGATAATCCGGAAATATCTTTAAAAACATAGTGCTTACTAAGTGCACCTTCCAGATACCCGCTTCCAGACGTGTTCCCAGTTCCAACCCGCATGCCAATCATTCTTTTTACCATAATGAAGTGGCGATGTCTCCAATTACTCATCATGTGGTCAATTTCTATTAGGGAATCTAGAATTTGATAAGAGGTTTGAAATACAGGAAAATCGCGGTAGAGCATAATAAACAAAGCTGCCCGCATAGCAGCAGGGGATAGGTCGGACCTTAATACTTTCAATTGATCTTCATTGGCACCTTCTATAGCTTTTTCAAAAAAAACATATTCAAAATCGCCGAGTTTATTCTTTTCTCTTTCTACAAGACCATTTTTATAAACACTCAAATAATTGCTCCAAAATGGATGAAGTTCATTGTCCGTTGAGGTTTCAAAAGATTTCCAATATTCTAAATTGAAAAATGGCATTCTTTCAAGCCATCTATTGATCTGTTGAAGCAATGTCAATTCATTTTCAACTTTATTGATAGTTGAAAAATCTTCAGGTGTAAATCCACCGGCATTTGTTCTTTTGTAATAATCAAATTCATGCCTTTTTTGCATTTGCAAGCCTAATCTTGCTTCAATTAACCTAAACTGAACACTCTGAAAACCAGAAGAAGGAGAAAGTAAATTTCTAAACTCCAGAAAATCAAGCGGAGTCATCGTATCCAGCAATGATATCTGGTGATTGAGCAATTCATTTATCCTGATAATCCGATTTAATCGGTGCCTAACTAGGTTTAAATCTTCTGAATTGTCATTTATCTTTTCCTTGTTAAACACATCCATAACAAAATCAAGTTCAAACAAAATCTGTTTGAACCAAAGCTCCGTAGCCTGATGAATGATAATAAAAAGCATCTCATCATGCGCTGGAATATTGCCTTTTTCAAAACTTTTCGGGTTTTGACTATTTAAAATTTCTTGTAAGTTTAAATAATCATTGTAATACATTGTCTTGTTTTCCATTATGGCAATTTTATGGAGCGCAAGTTAAACACATGTTTTCTGTAAAGTGCACTAGCAAGATTAAAAATATTTCTACATCTTTGCTTTTCTATTACATCACTATAATTAACATTTCAATGAAAAAATTAACTTATTTATTATTTGCACTTTTCGCTTCTTTTGTCTTTGTCTCTTGCGAGACAGTAAAGCCAACTATTCTAGATGTAAATTCGGGTAATCCTAAGTGGATTATTGATGGAAATATTTACGAAGTAAATATCAGGCAATATACTTCAGAAGGAACTTTTAATGCATTCGAAAATCATTTAGACCGATTGAAGGAAATGGGCGTTCAAACTTTGTGGTTTATGCCGATTCAACCAATAAGTGTGAAGGACCGCAAAGGTACATTAGGGAGCTATTATGCTATAGCCGATTACACTGCAATTAATCCGGAATTTGGAAATCTTGATGATTGGAAAAAACTTGTGAAAACGGCTCACTCAAAAGGCTTTAAAGTTATCATTGATTGGGTAGCAAATCATACTGGCGCTGATCACAGATGGTTAATCCAGCACCCTGATTTTTATGTCAAAGATGCTAATGGCAAGGCTGTTTCCCCATTTGATTGGACAGATGTAAGAAAGCTTGATTACAGCAATAAAAAGTTAAGGGAGTTAATGATAGCTTCTATGAAATTTTGGATTGATCAGTCAGACATAGACGGCTTTAGATGTGATGTTGCAGGAGAAGTTCCAGATGATTTTTGGGTTGAGAGTATTGTACAATTGAAAAGGACAAAAAGTGATATCTTTATGTTAGCAGAAGGTGATAAACCATCATTAAACAAAGCAGGATTTAATGCCACATATGGTTGGCCAATGTTTGTAAAAATGAAAAACATAGCAGTTGGTGCAGCACCTGCTTCTGATCTTGATAGCGTTCATGCCAAAAATGATTCTACATTTCCTAAAAATGCATTGTTTCTGAACTTTACAAGCAATCATGACGAGAATAGTTGGAATAAGGCTGATTTCGCTACTATGCCAGGTGCTTCACATACTCCGTTTTCTGTTTATACATTTTTAGCCGATAGGACTGTTCCTCTAATATATAGTGGTCAGGAAGAACCTATACTTCGTGCACTTTCTTTCTTTGAGAAAGATTCTATCGTTTTTGAAAATTATCAACGCAAAGATTTTTACAAGAAAATGATTTCTTTAAGAAAGACGCATCCATGCCTTGCATCAGATGCTACCTATAGAAGTGTTAAAATAGGTGATGATAAATTCCTTTATTCTTTTGTAAGAGAGAAAGAAGGAAGAAAAGTATTTGTGCTGCTTAATTTCTCTGATCATCCGGAGATTGTAAATGTAACAGACAGTTCTTTATATGGTACACCATTAAACATTTTAAAAGGAACCAATGAAATCATCAATGACGTTTCATTTATGATGCAACCATGGGGTTATGCTATATATGATTATGTTTTGCCTTCAAAGGCTGATGGTAAAAAAGAAGATTAAAGTTTAGAGATTTAATAAAAAGGTGGTTGCTATGAAACTTTGAAGAGTTAATTCGTAATTTGTTCATTAAATTGATAGCAACAACCTTTTTTATAATTTAAAGGTGCATTTTTTAGTCAACATAAAATAAGAACCAATTTCCTATTTCAAACTCGCTGAACAAAAAAGATCGTTGAATTGTTTCCATATTATTCGTTTAGAGCGAGGTTAAATAATCTTAATCACATTCTAATTTTAAAGACGAAAAACAACAATTATGGGGGTTTTAAGACAAATAGCAGAATATCTATACATTAAGAAAAGAGATCCGAATGTTCAGAGGTCCCAATGGATGAAATACATGCATGGAATGAACAGAATTTCAATTTTGATGTTTCTAACTGCTTTAGTTATTATGATAATAAGGCTATTTATTGCTCATAAATAGCCGTTTATGCTTATACAAATACTAGATATAAACATTTGGAATAACCGTCTATACTATTTCCCCGTTTTTTACTTTTCCACAATTTTGTGAAAGTTTTCCACGATTTTTTTGCTGTTAAATTTGTAACTCATATCTTTGCGCTCCCAAATTTATGTCTAAGCAAGCACTGATTAAACAAGATGGATCTATTATTGAGGCGCTATCCAATGCAATGTTCCGGGTTAAACTGGAAAATGGTCACGAAATTATAGCAACGATCAGTGGTAAAATGAGGATGAATTATATAAGAATTCTTCCTGGAGATAAAGTTGGTGTAGAAATGAGCCCTTATGATTTGACGAGGGGTAGAATAATATTCAGGTACAAATAAGGGTGTTGCATTTTGTAAAACCCTTTTTAGAAATAGGAAAACAAAAATTAAAAATGAAAGTAAGAGCATCCATTAAAAAACGCAGCGTCGATTGCAAAATCGTTAGAAGAAAAGGAAGGCTGTATGTTGTAAACAAGAAAAATCCTCGCTTTAAGCAGCGTCAGGGATAAAATAGCAGGTTCAATCAATGTATGATAACCGCATTGGTTCAAAAATATGCTGTGAAACAGATATCATCAAATCTATAAATCAGACAACAGAAATATGGCTCGTATTGCCGGTATAGACTTACCAAAAAATAAAAGAGGCGAAATTGGACTTACCTACATTTATGGTATTGGACAATCAACTGCTAGATATATTCTTGATACTCATAGTATCGATCGGAATAAAAAAGTGAATGAGTGGAATGATCAGGAATTAACTGAGATCCGTAATACCATTACCAACGAGATTAAAGTTGAAGGTGCTTTACGTAGTGAAGTTCAAATGAGTATTAAGCGTTTGATGGATATCGCTTCTTATCGCGGACTTCGTCATCGTAAAGGTTTGCCTCTTCGTGGACAGCGTACTCGTACCAATAGTCGTACAAGAAAAGGTAAGCGTAGAACAGTTGCTGGTAAAAAGAAAGCACCTAAGAAATAGAATCGGTTCCAATATTTTGGAACTTTTCATAAATGTCGCCGGATCTGCTGCATAGCAGGGAGGGACAAATTTTTTAAACAGAAGATTACCTACAAAAAATGGCTAAACAAACCAGGCAAGACAGCGCAAAAGCTGCTGCAAAGAAAAGAATTGTAAAAGTTGACGCATACGGTGATGCGCATATCAACGCAACCTTCAACAACATTATTATTAGTCTTACCAACAAAAGCGGTCAAGTTATTAGTTGGGGAAGTGCTGGTAAAATGGGTTTCAGAGGTTCAAAAAAGAATACACCTTATGCAGCTCAGTTAGCGGCTCAAGATGCTGCAAAAGTAGCATTGGACGCAGGTCTTAAAAGAGTGGATGTATTTGTTAAAGGTCCGGGATCGGGTCGTGAAGGTGCTATTCGTGCCTTGGCTAATTCTGGTCTTGAAGTAACAATGATTAAAGACGTTACGCCAATGCCACACAATGGCTGTCGCCCTCCAAAGAAAAGAAGGGTATAATTTGTAAGCTAATTTCATTGACCAAATAGTCAATGAAGGGTTCAAATATTTTTAACAAGCTGGTTCAGTTCCAATTTTAAGATTTTTTATGAACTGTTCCGGGTAACTCAAAAATCTAAAATTTATATCATGGCAAGGTACACAGGTCCAAAGACTAAAATCTGCAGGATGTTCGGAGAGCCTATATTAGGCAACGGAAAATGGTTGAGCAAAAACAGCAATCCTCCAGGTATGCACGGTGCTCAAAGAAAGCGTAAACAATTAGGTGAATACGCACTGCAGTTGAAAGAAAAGCAAAAAGCTAAATACACATATGGTGTTTTAGAGAAACAATTCCGCAACACATTTACTGAGGCAGCACGCCGCAAGGGTGTAACAGGTGAAAACCTGATAAAGTTATTGGAAGCTCGTCTTGATAACACTATCTACAGATTGGGTATTGCCCCAAGTCGTCCGGCTGCTCGTCAACTTGTATCTCATAAGCACGTAACAGTTAATGGAATGGTGGTTAACGTACCATCTTGCCAGTTGAAGCCAGGCGATGTAATTGGAATAAAAGAGAAAAGTGCTGGCAACAGTGCAGTTACTAGTCCAATGCGCGGAAAAAACAATAAGTTTGGATGGCTTGACTGGAGTGAAAGTGAAATGAAAGGTACTTTTATCACTTATCCTGAAAGGGAAAACGTTCCTGAAAATATCAAGGAACAACTAATAGTGGAATTGTACAGTAAGTAAAAGTAAATAAAGAATAGTTCATGGTTAATATATCATGATCATTCTCTGTTTATTAATCAAACATTAAAAAACAAATCGTCAATAACAGATGGCTATTTTAAATTTCCAGAAACCCGACAAGATCGTTTTACAAAAGGCAAGTGATTTTGATGCACAGTTTGAATTTCGTCCTTTGGAGCCAGGATATGGCTTAACGATTGGTAATGCACTTCGCAGGGTATTATTGAGTTCTCTTGAGGGATATGCTATTGTGGGAATAAAAGTTGAAGGTGCTGAGCATGAATTTGCTACCCTTAAAGGCATTACTGAAGATGTTACTGAAATAATCCTCAACCTAAAGCAAGTACGTTTTAAGAAGAGAGTAGATAATGAGGTTAGTACTGAGAAAATTACCCTCAATATCAAGAATTGTGTTGAGTTTACTGCAGGTATGATTGGCGAAGCAACTCAGGCTTTTGAAGTGATGAACCCAGCTTTATTGATCTGTACAATGGATAATAGTGCTAAACTTGACATTGAAATTACCATCACAAAAGGTCGTGGTTATGTACCGGCTGAGGATAATAAAGTAAAAGATTCAGTTTTCGGTTATATTCCTATTGATAGTATTCACACCCCAATTAAGAACGTAAAATATACCATCGAGAATACCCGCGTGGAGCAAAGGACAGACTTTGAAAAATTGGTAATGGATGTAGCTACTGATGGCACTATCCATCCTGAAGAAGCTGTTAAACAGGCTTCACGTATTTTGATACAGCATTTGATGATCATCACCGATGAAAATATCACTTTCGACAACAAAGAAGAAAAGAAAGAAGATATGGTGGATGAGCAAACGCTTCAATTACGTAAAGTGTTGAAGACTCCATTGGAAGACCTTGACCTTTCAGTTCGTGCATTTAATTGCCTCAAAGCAGCTAAGATCAACAGTTTGAGCGAGTTGGTTCAGTATGAGCAAGAAGACTTGATGAAGTTTAGAAATTTCGGTCAGAAATCTTTAAGCGAAATCGAGCAGGTGTTGAACGAAAGAGGACTTGGTTTCGGAATGGACCTTGGAAAATTAGGTATCGACAAAGACGATTATTAGGATTTTATAGGTTATCTCAAATCAGGTAACCCCGTAGTTTCAAATATTATTAATAAACCCTCAACCTTTAGTTGAGACTGGTGCAAATCCTGACACGGTGCATCGGAAATAAAACAAAAAGTCATGCGTCACGGAGACAAAATAAACAACCTCAGCAGAACAGCCAGCCATCGCAGAGCATTGCTCAGCAACTTAGCGGCTCAATTGATCTCTAACAAGAGAATAACTACGACATTGGCTAAAGCAAAAGCTTTAAGAACCTATGTTGAGCCTCTTATTACAAAGGCCAAAGACAATACAACACACCAACGTCGTGTGGTGTTTAGTTATCTTCAAGATAAAGAAGCCATTAAGGAACTTTTTGATGTTGTTCGTCTTAAAGTAGAAAGCCGCCCTGGAGGATATACTCGGATCATCAAATTAGGTGCACGTCATGGTGACAATGCTGAATTGGCTATGATAGAATTAGTTGATTACAACGAGATTTACGGTAAAGGAACAGCTGCTGCAAATGAACCAGCTAAGAAAACACGTCGTGCTGGTAGCCGTAAAAAAGCTACAGTTGATACAGTTGCAACTGAAACTGAATCAGCTACTTCAAATGAAACTCCCGTTGCTGATAGTAATGTAGAAGATGAAGCAAGGTAATATAGCTATTAAATAATAAAAAGGCAAAGTCGTAAAGGCTTTGCTTTTTTTTTGTTTATAAGTTTTGAATAAAGTTTATTGAAGTAATAATATTTTTGAAACTCTATAAATGAAAATCAATTATTGTTGAGATGATTTCAATCGTGATTTCAACTATTCTTCAATTAAATGAATAGAATTATTTCATTTAATAGCATTAATTGATTTTCCACTATTAAATAAACATGACACAATCAACAGCGATTCTTCTTTTAGCCGATGGTACCATTTATCATGGCAAAGCATTTGGAAAAATAGGTACTGCAACAGGCGAAATTTGTTTTAATACAGGTATGACTGGCTACCAAGAAATTTTCACAGATCCTTCCTATTTCGGACAAATAGTAGTCATGAATAACGTTCACGTTGGCAATTATGGCATTGAAGAAAGTGAAGTAGAAAGCGATAGCATCAAAATTTCGGGAATGATTTGCAAGAAATTTAATGATGGTTTTTCTCGTAAACGCGCCACTCAATCATTACAAGATTATTTTGTAAACGATGGTGTTGTAGCAATCAGCGATGTGGACACTAGAGCAATTGTTCGTTACATCAGAGATAAAGGTGCTATGAACTGTATCATATCGTCTGATAATGCTGATATTGATGCGTTAAAAGCTCAATTAGCAAAAGTTCCTAAAATGGAAGGTTTAGAATTATCTTCTAAAGTTAGTACTACTGTAGCTTATGAGTTTGGCGAAAGTATTTCTAAATACAAAGTCGCTGTTTTAGATTTTGGTGTAAAGAAAAACATCTTACGTTCATTAGCTGAAAGAGATTGTTATTTAAAGGTATTCCCTATGAAATCTACTATTAAAGATATTTTAGATTTTAATCC
>JANMZN010000381.1:0-2930 GCA_031383285.1 Segetibacter sp. | reverse complement strand
GTCCGTGGATTTGCAGAAAGGAATGCTATTAACATGCCCATTCAAGGAACTGCAGCAGACATGATTAAACTGGCAATGATTAAAATTCACAATGAATTTAAGTTGCGAAACTTTAAATCAAAAATGATTTTGCAAGTGCATGATGAATTGGTTTTTGATGCTTTAAAAGAAGAAGTAGAAATTATTAAACCCATCATTATAGCATGTATGCAATCGGCTTTGCCTTTGCCAAATGATGTACCTGCCAATGCAGAATTGGGTGTAGGTGACAACTGGTTGGAGGCGCATTAATTAATTAGTTAATTGATTTCGATGTATATCGCTGCACAAAAGGTTGTGGACTTTCACCTTATTTTAATTTAGAATCATTGAGGTTTAATTGCAGCAATAGAATTTTCGCAACACGGATAATAAACTAATCAATGCTATCGAAAGAAATTATCAGCTTTCTGATCTCACTTAAGCTTCCGGTAGTTTTACCCGAAGGGATTGAATTACTGTACCCCTTTTCTGATAAAGAAACTACAGATGCAATAAAGGAATTTTATACTAAATTCTATAAAGGAAATACCGGCAGATCCATGATCATTGGCATTAATCCGGGCCGGTTTGGTGGCGGCGTCACGGGTATTCCGTTTACTGATCCGATAAGACTGGAAAGTGAATGCGGTATAAAAAATAATTGGCAAAAAAAGCAAGAACTTTCTTCCCTATTTATTTATGATATGATCACTGCATATGGCGGAGTGAATGCATTTTATTCAAAATTTTATATTACTTCTGTAAGCCCGTTAGGATTTATTAAATCAGGCGTAAACCTTAACTACTATGGCGACAAAATTTTGAAAGAAAGCATAAAACCTTTTGTTGTGGATTGCCTTCAAAAACAATTGGGATGGGGTATAAAAACTGATGTTGCATTTTGCATGGGAGAAGGAGAAAACTTTAAATTTCTCACCAAGTTAAATGAAGTACATTCAATATTTGAACAAATAATTCCGCTCCCACATCCAAGGTATATTATGCAGTATAAATTGAAGAAAAAGGACGATTACATTCAAAAATATCTGGAAGTACTATGCCTGTAAATAGCTAATTAGTTAATGTGCTATTTTATTCTTGGAAATTATAAATGAAAAATAGCTATGACATCCCTAATTCAAAAAGCTTAACCTACGCATGCCTTGCAAATTAGGATCTAATTTGATGGCTTTTTCACACAATTCATTCCCTTTAAATTTATCTCCACGTTTTATATGTATGATACCTAACATGTACAATGCTCTATAGTTTGTAGGGTCTAACTTATATGTTTTTTCATAAACCTCAATAGCAGTGTCATATTGCTTCTTCTTAAACCAAGCATAGGCTTCTTGCATCAAAATATTTTTATTGCCGGGTTTTTTCACTAACACCTTGCTCAATATTTCAACCCCCTTATCCACGTCAAAAGCCAGGTAAGCCATACCTAAATTTTCTGTAAAATCCAGGTCTGGCACATAACCTTTATCAACCGCCAATTCAAAATATTTTACTGCTTGCCTTTCATCGTTCATAGCATAATACAAAAGCCCATATTCATAAATCATATAGGGGTCATCTGCATTCAAATCCAATGCTTGTTTATAGGCACTAATAGCATTGCTATATTCATCGAGCTCAATATATACTTTACCAAGAAAAGTAAGTACTGATACGTTTTTCGGATCTTGTCTTACTGCTTCATTCAACTTTGGCTTAGCCAAATTATAATCTTCGTTTTCATAATATGCTTTGCCCAACATATAATCCATCCCTATAGTAGCAGAAATTCTGCTGCCATAATTAATAACATCATTCCATCTGTGCAACATAAAACTAGCTTGGGTGATTTTCAACAATGCAGCTTCATGAGTTGGATCAATCATCAGTGCAAGATGCAGCTGTTCTATTGCATTGTAGTTTTTCATATTCTCCAGAAGAAAGCCCGCATATTCAACCCTTAAATCTGTATTGAGCGAATCGTACTCAATAGCTTTCTCATAAAGTTTGGAAACTTGCAGTGTATTTACTTTCTGTTTGAAAAATAATGCTTGTTGGTAATATTTTGATGCGCTGTCTTTATCATCTGATGCCATTAAAGAAGAATAGAAGAATCCGGGTATGATGGCAATTATAAAATATAGTCTCTTATTGTCCATCATACAACAGCTAAAATTGAATTGTAAAGATGACAACGTAAATTGAATAGGAATATTGTGTAAGTGAAGAAAAAAAAATCTCCATAAGAGCAGAATGAAAATCAATTTCCGAATTACTTAAAATATTCAAATCTTTTTCACTCATTTGAATAAAAGAAGTGTTTTCATTTATTCAAGTGATAATTGACCTGAATATTTCTTTTATTTGCTTGCAGAAATACCAAACATTTCATCACATGTCCCTATTCCCCATCCATTACGACGAAACAATCAATTTATTACCAAAAGATGGAATTGTAAATTATTTTGGGGAAGTTTTATTAATGGAGGACGCTGATAATTATCTCCAAAAGCTACTCACCAATATTGAGTGGAAAAATGATGAAGCTATGATCATGGGCAAACACATCATCACTAAGCGAAAAGTAGCATGGTATGCAGATGCCGGTTTTAGTTATACTTATTCAAAAATATCCAAGCAAGCGCTGCCTTGGACTTCCGAACTATTGTCACTTAAAGCTTTGACAGAAGAAAAAACTGGTGAAACCTACAACTCCTGCCTACTAAACCTTTACCATACCGGCGAAGAAGGCATGACATGGCATAGCGATGGCGAAAAAGCACTTAAAAAAAATGGTGCTATTGCTTCGCTCAGTTTTGGGGCAGAAAGAAAATTTGCATTTAAACACAAACAAACCAATGAAGTAGTTTCATTGGTTTTAGAACACGGCAGCCTATTAGTCATGAAAG
>JANMZN010000460.1:0-10016 GCA_031383285.1 Segetibacter sp. | reverse complement strand
GCTCAAATTTTAGGATCAACCAATTTACTTTAACACGAACTGGAAATTGTACTGGACTGTCAAAGCAACCTTTATCTGTAAATGTTGAGCCTGAGATAAGCGATTTTTCTATTTTCCCAAATCCAGCATCAAATGTAGTTCTATTGAATACCAGAAAAAAATATGCTGTAACTCAAATTAATATGGTGAATGCAGCAGGAATTAATGTAAAAACTTGGGCAAGTAAGTCTGGTCTTCAACAATTGGTTAGCCTTCCAGTTAATGACCAAGAAAATGGTCTGTATATACTATTGGTAAAATTTGCAAATGGTACAACTGAAATGAAAAAAGTTATCATTCAACATTGAGCATATATACGATTAAAAATGAAGGCTATCTCATGAGGTAGCCTTCATTTTTGTGAGTAAAACTTTGGTAATGATTTTACAAATGAAATAATGTCAAACCATGCGAACTACTAAGAAAACCGATTAATTATTAAGCTCCATAGAAAAAATAAAATCAATCAAAATAAATTTTGACAGGAATTTCCAATAATATAATTTTGATATCAAATTAATATCAAAATATTAAAATCATGGAAAAGATTTTTAAACCCATTAATGGGTATTTCGCTTTAACGCTTTCGTTATTTACTTTTGGTGCAGGTATCTATTGTCTTACACTTGTAGAAGAAAATCCAAGAATATTGGCAATTGCAATACCAAATCTATTAATAACCATTTTTATCTGGAAAGGAATATTGATAGTTCAGCCCAATCATTCCCGTGTATTAAACCTTTTTGGAAAATATGTTGGAAGTATAAAAGTTAATGGATTGTTTTTTGTTAATCCATTTTATGTATCGCATAAGCTTTCTCTACGTGCTCAAAATCTAGCCACACCTACACTTAAAGTAAACGATAAGATGGGTAACCCTATCGAGATTGGTGCTGTGATAGTTTGGCAAGTGAGCAACACTTACAAAGCAGCATATGATGTATCAGATTTCATGGAGTATGTGAGGATTCAAAGTGAAGCTGCAATTAGAAGTTTAACGACAAGCTTTGCATACGATAACATAGAAGATGAAACAGCGCATATCACATTACGCGGTGGTGGAGAAAAAGTAAATGAACTGTTGGAAAAAGAGTTGACAGACAGGTTAGCTACTGCAGGTATTACCATCTTGGAAGCTAGGATTAGCCACCTGGCTTATGCACAAGAAATAGCTGGCGCTATGCTTCAAAGGCAGCAAGCAACTGCTATAGTTGCAGCCCGCTATAAAATAGTTGAAGGTGCAGTAGGAATGGTTGAGATGGCTCTTGACCAATTGAGCAAGAAAAATATCGTTGAGCTCGATGAAGATAAAAAAGCAACCATGGTTAGTAACTTGCTAGTAGTCTTGTGTGGAGAACGAGGTGCGCAACCTGTATTAAATGCCGGATCTCTTTATTAATGTCTGGAAAAACCTGCTGTTAATTTGAGTTATTCTTCAATAATTGGAAATGGATAATGATAACTTAACTTGACAGCGGGATTTAAGTCAAATAAAAAATATTGCTGTTTTGAATGTTAAGAAAAGTTTTGTACTAAGAATAGATGAAGACACATTCAAGGCCATTGAAAAATGGGCGGCAGATGAGTTTCGTAGCTCCAACGGACAGCTGGAATGGTTAATTGATAAAGCATTAAAAGATGCAGGAAGAAAGCCAAAGGAGAAAAAACAAGCGAAAGAAATTAGGTCCGATAAATAATAATCATCCCAAAAACCTAGCGCATTAGTTTTTTGTAAACGAACCGAAAAAGCCGACAATCAGTTTAAACAAATCATTGTACTCATTCATGGGTAAAGTAGCAGAACGATCAAATACATCATGGTAGGCTTTGATGCCTCCTAAAGTGTAAAAGAAAAAAGCAGGAACGCCTTTTTCTGTAAACCAATAATGGTCGCTATTGGCAGCTTTAGCACGGGCATTTATTTTGTGTAAATATTTGCCCGATTCATTAACCTTATTCATTGCCGAATAAGCTTCTGGAAATTCAGTTGCATTCACAACAGTTATTCCTTCCTCTCCCGTCCCTTCAAGGTCAAGGTTTACAAGAAAACGAATCTTACTTAACGGCATCAACGGATTTTCCGTAAAATACTTAGATCCAATTAGCCCTGCTTCTTCTCCTGCAAAGCAGATAAAGACAATAGAGTACGGCTGAGGGTGCAATGCATAATATTGTGCAAGCGTGAGCAGTAAAGCAACGCCACTGGCATTGTCATTAGCCCCCGGAAAATAAGTTTCTTTACCCATGCCGCCCAAATGATCATAATGCGCGGTAATGACCAGAAAAGAATCTGGTTTTGACAATCCTTTTACATACCCACAGATGTTTACAGTTTTGAAATTTTCGATTACCTCATTTTCCAGATCGGCCTGAAACTTTATCGGGATTTCAGTAAACAACTTTTTGTCAATACTAATACTTGTAAAATCTGAAGATTCTGGAGCTACAGACCAAGTTAACTTGTCTTCAAAAGATGCGATGAAACGGTAATTTTGATTAATAAAATGTGTACTGTCCGCTTGTTTCAGAATACCGCTTGCATGTATACCTTTACTTTCAGGCGATACTATAAAATCAACACCGGGAATTAGTTTTTTATCGTTGATGAACACTTCCATCCTACCCGGGAATCTATTGACAGGATAAGAGAATTTTTGTTGATAATTATTTCCATTAAAACTTGAGAGGCCAAATGACTTAAACTGATCGGTCAGGAATTCCGCAGCCTTTCTCATGCCATCTTTGGTATAACCCCTTCCCCAAAATACAGGAGAAGTAAGTGTGTCCACTATTTTGCGGGCAAATACAGAATCCTGCGCTTTGGATGTGCCAGCAATAAAAAAGAGAAAGATAACAATGTACTTTTTCACTAAATGTTTAGTTTAAAATAAAATTATAAAAGACCGGAAATTCTTCCCGCCAATTTGCTTCGTTGTGCATTCCTAAAGGATCAATAACACTTCTGATATTAAATGAACCCTTGGCTTTTATTTCTTCAACCATTTTGTTCATATCAGGTATCATATCATTGCTTTCCTTTCCGCCTGCATAAAAGAACAGTCGTTTTTGAGTGGTCCATTTTGTATTTTCAATTTCTCCATAAATGGATGGGGCAACCCAAAATGCGGGTGAAAAAATACCGACTCCTGCAAACACATTTGGATATTTAGCTAATGCATAAATACTAATCAAACCGCCGAGACTGCTTCCCGCTATATAAGTATTTAATGAATCTTTTAAAGTTCGGTAATTCTTATCAATAAATGGCTTGAGTGTTAACGCTATAAAATCAACATATTGTGATCCCTCGCCTTTGCCGTACTTCTCATGGGCATATGGCATGTACTCACTTAACCTTTTATCACCTCCATGATCTACTCCAATAATGATCGCTTCTTTACCGGTCTTTTGCATAATCGTATCCAAAGCCTCATCGATACCCCATTCTCCAAAAGCAGCTGTTTGTTCGTTGAACAGGTTTTGTCCATCATTCATATAAATAACAGGATACCGCTTCTTCGCTGTCGAATAATTCTTTGGTAGATAAATCCATATCCTCCTTTTCCGGTCTAGTTGGGGCATGTAAAATGCGGTGTCAATGATTCCAACCTGAGAAGTGGCAGTGTTTAGCTTTGGCTTATCTGGAAAATCATCTTTCCAGCCTTCAATTTTGAAATTTAATGAGGCATCTTCTGAAAGGTTTATTTCATGGTTGGCCATCTCCTCGCCTTTTGAAGTAGTCTCCCATTTATCCCTCCCTCTTGTAAATTTAAATTCATACTTTCCCGCAGGCAAATCTTTTAGCACAATTGCTCGTCGACTAGTGCCATAAGGTTTCAACTTATAATTGAGGTCATTGGTACTCCAGTTGTTGAATGATCCGGCAACATAAATGTCATCTTCTCTTTTGGTAGCCACTTCATTTACTATTAATCGAAGTGTGAATTGAGCATTCGCATTTTGCACCAAAACAAGAATACAGAGTAAGATAATTATTCTTTGCACAATAGAAAAAATTTTGATGATGAAAGTATTACTAAATAGGAAAGCTACTTGTTAAGCGGCTGTGAAAACGTTTAGTTTAGCCATGTTTTCTCTAATGCTATTCATCAAAGAGTCTGAGACAGGAACTACCGGTAGCCTTAGGTAGTTTTCTATAATCCCCATTTCAGCTAAATATGCTTTTACACCAGCAGGATTATTTTCTGCAAACAACAAATCAAATCCATTAATCAATTTGTATAATAACGACTTAGCTGTATTAAAATCGCCAAGTAGAGAGAGCCTTATCATTTCTGAAAAATCTTTTGGAAAACAATTTGCGGCCACACTAATTACTCCGTCCATTCCCGCAGCTATAAGGGGCAATGCCAAATGATCATCTCCACTTGTTACCAGAAAATCGTTAGGTCTATGAGCCAGAATGTGCATGCATTGTACCATATTGCCACTGGCTTCCTTAATACCTAGAATGTTTGCACTTTCATTGGCCAATCTTATGGTAGTTTCAGCAGTAATGTTGCTACCGGTGCGGCCGGGGACATTATATAAAATAATGGGTTTCGGCGAGGCTTCTGCCAACTTATTGTAATGTTGAAAAATTCCTTCTTGAGTAGGCTTGTTGTAGTATGGACTTGAGCTAAGTACAGCAGCAGCTTTATCGAGCGGCAGTGTTTGTAATTCTTTTACCACTCCATTCGTATGATTACCACCAACACCTATCACTATTGGAACTCGTGTTCCTACTTTTTCATAAACGAAGTTGATGATGTCTATTTTCTCACTTTTATCTAGTGTTGGAGCTTCACCTGTTGTTCCAAGAACCACCAGATACTCAACGCCATTATTGATTACAAAATTGAGTAGTTTTTCAAAAGCATTATAATCTACTGACTCATGTTTTGCAAAAGGTGTAACCAATGCAACCCCTGTTCCCTTTAGCGTATTGCGAAGTGACATAAGTTCTCTTTTCAGCTTTTTATAAACTTTATTCGGGTAATTCTTCCCAGAATCCCATTTTGCAAAACTTTTCTATTCTTTGTTTTACCCTCACCTGAGGATCTATTTTCTTTAATTCTCTAAATACAGGAATCAAATGATCTTTTAAAATATTTGCAGCTTGCATATAATCCCAATGAGCGCCACCCAAAGGTTCAGGCACCACTCCATCAACCAGTCCAAAACCAGCCATATCGGTTGATGTTAGTTTTAGTTGTTCAGCGGCCACTTCTTTTTTCTCCCAGCTGCGCCACAAAATAGAGCTACAGTTTTCAGGAGATATTACAGTGTACCAGGAATTTTCGAGCATAAATACTTTATCACCTACTCCTATTCCCAATGCACCACCGCTAGCACCTTCACCAATGATGACGCAGATAATGGGCACTTTTAGACGAACCATTTCATATATATTTCTTGCAATGGCTTCACCTTGACCTCTTTCTTCTGCTTCCATGCCAGGAAAAGCCCCAGGCGTATCAATAAGTGTAAGAACAGGTTTATTGAATTTTTCTGCAAGCCTCATCAACCTAAGTGCTTTGCGATAACCTTCAGGGTTTGCCATTCCAAAATTGCGCTGCTGACGCATTTTGGTATTTATTCCTTTTTGCTGACCTATAACCATAATGGTTTCTCCCCCTAATTGAGCGAAGCCACCAACCATAGCTTTGTCTTCTTTTACGTTGCGATCTCCATGGAGTTCAAGGAAATCGGTACACATATTACTTATGTACTTTAAAGTATAAGGTCTATCGGGATGCCGGCTTAATTGTACCCGCTGCCATGGTGTAAGGTGTTCGGTTATTTCTTTCCGCTTTTCAATAATAGAATCGTTCAATTGTACCAGGGTACTGCTATAATCTACTTTAGCGTTCTTATCTGCAAGTCGCTTTGTTTGATCTATTTGCTCATACAATTCCCTGATAGAAGATTCAAAATCAAGAAACTGCCTGTTAGGATATTCTGGCATAGTCAGTTTTTGTGGAGGGTAAAATTAAGTGATTGATGTTGAAAACAAATGCCATTCAGCATTTTTCCAATAAATCCAGGGTTTATTAAGCTTCATTCCCCCCTTTTCATTAATAGAATACTTTAGATTTTATTTTTACATATATTAAATTAAAGGGTGCCAAATAGCATTTTGAGCTTTCCATTTCAATCAATCATCTAAAATCGGACTTTCGCACTATTACAGCAAAATCATCCCTCAACGAAATACATATCTATGACCCCCTTATTTTTAGCCTCAATTTTCCCACGATGGGTGCATGAAAATTTATCTTTTACAATTTCATAAGTGGTGCCGCTGATATTCACTCTACCTACTGCCCCACTACTTTCCATACGGGAAGCAGTATTTACAGTATCGCCCCAAATATCATATGCGAATTTTTTTATGCCAACTATACCTGCTACTACCGGACCTGAATGAACTCCAAGCCTTAATTCAAAATAGGGTTGTCCTTTGGCTATTCGATCTTGTTTATTCTCTTCAATAAATTTTACCATTTCTAATCCTGCGGCCACAATATCGAACGGATTTGTTTTGTTGGGTACAGGAAGCCCACCGGCACACATATATGAATCACCAATGGTTTTAATCTTCTCTATTCCATATTTGGTAATAATGCGGTCAAATGCGCTGTAGCAATAATTGATTTCTTCTACCAATTCTTCCGGTGTGAGGATTTCACTTGCCTGGGTAAAATTTTTAAAGTCGGTAAATAATACACTCACCAATTCGAAGCTCTTTGTTTTGGCTTTTCCGGTTGCTTTTAGTTCTTCAGCAGTTTCTTCCGGCAGGATGTTCAGCAACAATGCTTCGCTCCGTCTCTTCTCTTTTCCAATTTTATTTCTTTGTGCAAAAAATACGGCAGCAAATAAGAGCATAATAGCAAAACCTCCGATGAAAATTGACTTGATAAGTTTCTGTCTTTTAATTGTTTGCTCTTGAATTTTCTTGTCTTTATTTAATAAATTAATTTGAGACTCCTTTTTCTTTATATCAAAATCAAACTGAAGTGTACCGAGTTTTTTATCGGTTTCTAAGTTGTAAATCGAGTCTTTAACTACTGCTAAAAGGCTATGATATTTAAATGCGTTTGTAAAATCGTTCTTTTCTTCATAAATAGAGGTTAATCCTTCATAAATTTCCTTCATTTCGGCTAATGCGTTGATTGGTTTTGCAATATTAAGAGCCTTTGTAAAGGTTGCTAGTGCAGATGGAACATCCTTTTGAGCTAAATAGGCATACCCCAAACCTGTCAGGGATTGAACTTGATCTAGTTTTGTGTCGATTCTTATAGCAATATTGTAAGCCGTTTGATGCGACTCAATAGCATTTTTAAATTTGTTTTGGCGTGTGTAAACCTTGCCGATATAATTCATCGCATAAGGGAGGCCTTCATCTCCTTCGTGTTCTTTAATGGTTATCTTCAAGTAATAAAGTGCTTTTTCATCATTGTAGAGTTTATAATACAACTCACCTAGATTTACAGTTGATTGTCCAATAGAATAAACGTCGTTTATTTTTTTGCTTAATTCAAATGCCTTTAAAAAATAATCTAAAGCCTTCGTGTAAGTTGCCTCTTTGTTTAGATAGACAATTCCAATATTATTTAAGCAAGTTAAAATACGCAGTGTATCACTAATCTCTTCAGATATTTTAAGCGATTGTAGGTGAAGTTCTAACGCCTTTGCATCATCGCCACGGTTGAAATAAATGGCGCCCTGATTTCCAAGAATATTTGCTATTCCTCGTTTGTCACCTATACGCTTATATACCTCTAGAGCTTCTTGCCAACTTTTAATTGCATCTACATACTTGGTTTGTAAATAATAACCTATTCCAATATATTTTAACGAAAGTGCTAAGCCACTTTCAAATTTAATTTGTTCAGCTATTTTTTTTGATTCTGTGGCAATTATTATTGCTGTATCAGGATTGTCATGTACATAAGCTTTACTCAAGGCATTAAGTACATTAATCTTTATCGAATCAGCTTGTTGTAAAGTTTTTAGTACCTTAATTAAGCTATCTATTTCATTTGCCTGAGCCCGAGATTGGAAGCAAAAGCAAATTATTAAAGTCAATAAAACAAACCGCTTGGTCTTTTTTATCATTACTACAATTATTAGAATTCAATATCTACATCGGAAGTTTCATTAAACTTGTAGACAACGTGAAAATAGTACATTTTATAAATAGAATGTCCAAGTGAAAAATCAATTAAAACTATTTGCTTGGGAAGAATAAGTTTAGACCTAAAAAACTTCCTGTTCGTTTCTTAAAAATTATATCGCAAATGAAAATAAACAGGGCTGCCTTTACGACAGCCCTGAATTATTTAAAAGCCTGTAAATGATTATTTTATCTTAACCAAAATAACCACTTTTCTTTGACGATCTTGAGTTACTTCGGCAAGGTAAGTTCCGACACTCCATGTTGCTTCTCCAACTCTTACGTTAGTATTCGCATTGGTTTTATATTCAGAAAGATACTTACCTGCATTGTCCATGATCTTTATGGTTACCGGGTTTTTAACATCATCGCTATTTACATTTAGGGTAAAGTAATTAGTGCTAGGGTTTGGCATAACAACGACATTCATCTGTGGTATAATATCACTGTGATTTTCTATTTGCTGAGAAGGCCGCAGAGGTATTCCGCAAAAGACTCTTCCTACCCATGTAACATTTTTCGCTGTTGCTTTTATTTCTTCTACCGTAAATATTCCACTCATTACAATATTCCTACCATTTAATTCGAGCTTTGCAACAGGCCCATTAATGTTTGCATTTATTTGGGTATTGTCAGCATTTATGTCAAATGATTTACCGGAAGGAATATGGAAAGTAACATCCGGACCGCCAACATTTAGCCTTACATAATCACCAACTGCTACCTTTTCTTTCATTCTAATATTAGCATTACTAGAAAAATTAATTACCGTTGGTCTTGAAGATTTACCCTTTCTCAGTTGAAGCGATTGAATATTGATATTGGAGGCTGTGAAGGTTACAGTTGCCCCTTCCTCGATGGTAACTTCTCCATAATTGTTACCGTTAATCACAGCTGTAACACTTTTTTTAATGGTTAGACGCTGATAATTACCAACAGGAACAGTACCATTAACCGATTGATCATAATTGCCTGATAATCCAGAACCCGTATATCTAAGGAATGGAAATACTGGGCCGCCGGTAGCTGCCGAAAATATTCTATTGTTAACACTAGCAGAAGGATGTACTTCAATATTCTTACTAGTTACGGAATATGGATCAAGTACATTACCTTTTCTAAATGTTGCCTTTCCATTTGAAGAGGTTACTCCAATTCTTCCATGGAATACGTTAGCCTCTCCAAAAGAGACCTCTTTAGAAGCATAAACAACAAAACCTGTAATTATCGGATTATTAATAATAATAGTCACAACAGGAGAAATACAACCTTGGGTATTTTGGGCACTTACAGTATGAGAACCTGCTGCTACAGAATATCCGCCTGAAGGATAAAGATCGTATGGCTCACCATCTAGGCTAAATAACAAACCTACAGTTGAAGATGTGATGGAAATATTACTCGTAGCTGAGTTACACGCAGGTTGTGAAACACTTACTTGCGGAGTAGAAGGGGTTTCAGGTTGTGCATTTACAACAACAATAGTTGCTGTTGAAGTACAACCGAAAGCATTCCTTGCCGATAAACTATAGGTTCCGGGAACAACATTAGTGAATATACCAGAAATGTTTGTGTAGGTAATTCCATTAATGCTAAAGCCTAATCCAGCAATTGGTGAGGTAACATTGATTGTTCCGGTAGCAACTGTACAAGATGGTTGTATTACACTTGCTAATGGCGCAGATGGTGTAGCAGGTTGTGCATTTATAACAACACTCACAGGTGATGAAGTACAGCCAAAAGCATTTCTACTAGTCAAGCTATAAGTTCCAGTTCCAATGCCTGCAAACATACCCGT
>JANMZN010000459.1:0-1911 GCA_031383285.1 Segetibacter sp. | reverse complement strand
CTTCATAATGAGTAACACCCAGCCCTTTAATTTCTTTAATGTACGAAGGGAAGTCTGCACCTGATTTCACTTTTGCGTGAGCCGATTTAATTTGTTCTACTGTAAACATTTTTTCTTTGTTTTTAATGGTTAAACGATTTGTTGAATTAAACGCAACCAGAATGCTTAAACTTGCGAAAATGATTGCTGTTTTTAGAAGTATATTTTTCATTTTCTTTACATTAAGATTACTATGCAAAGGTGCAACTGGTAAAATACCTGGAATTGTAAAAAATCGTTTTTTTACAAGAAGCGTTTAAAGTTTTCAGGTGTGTCGCCTGTAAACTGTTTAAAGTCTTTTATAAAATGAGCCTGGTCGAAAAAATTATTTTCGTAGCAAATTTCGGTCAGCGTTTTTGTTTCTTTTAGATTTTCAATAACTGCATTGAACCGAACGATAGAAGCAAATTTTTTGGCTGTTGTTCCAACCACTTTTCTAAATCGCTTTTCAAAAGGACTTTGGCTGATAAATAGCTTTTCGTTAAGCTCTTTTATGCGGATAGTTCCATTACTTTGGTAAATGAGTTTAACCGCTTCAACAATTAATTTGTCTGTTTGAATGTCTTTGAGTTGAGATAATAAAAACTGCTCAACGATTTTTATCCGTAGTTTGTCTGTATTGGCTATTGCCAGCTTTTCTTCAACTTCGGCTATGCTATTTCTATCAAAAATGTCGTCAAGTGAAAGGTTTAAATTAAAGAGTTCGTTGGCAGGATGTGAAGCAAAATGAGTAAAGCCAATTTCAGTAAAGTAAACTAGAATAGTTCCTATGTCTACTGAATTTTTGAAGACTTTGTAGCCGTCAGTAATTCCTGTTATTCCTGCCGTTGTGAGTTTGCTTTCTCTGTGGTCTTTTATAGTGGCAAGATGTCCTTTGTATTGAAAACCAATGACAAGTCCTGATGATGGGAAAACTTTATATTCGTTTTCCAATACATTCTCAGACACTACAAAATATTTGATGTAGGGTTTTAGCTGTTCTGTCGAAAAATGTTTGTCAAACTTCATAGCTGTCTCTGTTGGTATGGTGTTCTGTAAAATTGCCTACAACGTTTTCGGGCTATACGTTCGGGCGGGATTTCGAAGCACAAAGTTTCAATTTATTACTATTGTTCATTTGAAGCACAAAGCTCCAATTTTGCACTTCAGCCCGCCTGACGCAAAACTTGTTTTAGCTGCTGCCCTTCTCAATTTGGTCGTGACGTCTTATTTAAAGCTTTTTCCAAAAAACTATTTTATCTTCTCCGTCTTTCCAAAAGTCTCTTATAATAGCCTCTTGGGTGTAACGAATTTTTTGATAAAAGTTTCTTGCACCAATTTGGGCATTGTCACTTGATGTTTCTACAATTAGGATTCTACCGTCTTTGTGTTTAAGTAGTTGTTCAATGTATTTCATCATTTCACTCGCTACTCCATTTCTTTGACAGTTTTGAGATACGCCAATTGCTAATAAATTATACGTCCCATCAGTAAGCTTTTCTGGCACACAATATCCAATTGCAACTGGTTTATTGTCATCAAAGTAGGTAAACCAAATGTCTTGTGTGTCTGCATTATTGAAGTAATCGGAAATCATTTCGTCTAAATACTCAGATGGAAATAATTCACTTGAATCAACTACTTTTTTCAATCCGTCAATGTCGGCTGGTGTTACGGGTCGTATTTTTTCGTTCATTGTTTTCGTATTTAAATAATGTCTCTCTTGTTTAATTTTCGCCTAAAAGTTTAGGTTCGCTTGCTCGTCATAGGGTTGCTGCTATCGGTTTGTGGACTTAAAAAGTTGGGGATTTCGGAGCACAAAACTGTCAAACTGCACGAAAGTTAGATTGGAAAACGGAACTTGATTTAACAACTGAACTGCCAATTTCTTAA
>JANMZN010000078.1:0-2501 GCA_031383285.1 Segetibacter sp. | reverse complement strand
GCTCACCTTATTCATTGGGAGGCAAATTGGCCAATGGAGCAAAAGTGGTAAATATTTATGGCGATGAACTGAATGTAGTTGCAGAAATTGGACAAATGCACAGTATGAGTGCACATGGCGATTACGATGATCTTTGCCAATTCCTTTTTTGCCAAAATCCAAAAGAAGTGAAACGTTTGTTTTTAGTTCATGGAGAATACGATGTTCAGCAGGATTTTTCTGCCCGACTAATAAAAAAAGGATTTGAAGTAGAAATACCGGCAATGCACCAACAATTTCATTTGGAATAGGAATATAAAGTATCCAAAAATTTCAATCTGTGGTTTCTAAAATTACTTAGGGCGACTTACCATTGATTCAAAATTAAGCAACTAAGTGTTTCAAGAACTTTCAGGAGAAAACACAACCAAACAAAAAAGCCTTGCATAATAGCAAGGCTTTAAACTTGTAGAGCGTACGGGAATCGAACCCGTGATTCCTCCGTGAAAGGGAGGTGTCTTAACCCCTTGACCAACGCTCCATTTTTATTAAATGGAGTGCAAAAATAGTGGCATAAGGTATTGCTGCCAAAAGTTTTTTTAATGGGCCATTTTTTTAAGGGCATAATTACCAATAATTAAGCAATTTGAACTGGATTTTCTATTAGCGAGGAGAACCGGAATGGACGCAATTCAAAAACCTGGATTCAAAGCTATTTTTCAACCAAAAAGCTACTTATAAACAATATATCGCTTATGTGAAGGGCGAAATACTAAAGCAATTTCCAAATTTTGCAACATTAAAAGGTCAATCCTTTTGACTGCATTGTGCTTAATTCTCCAGCATTTCCGCTTGCCTTAAATAATCAAACCGAAGGTCTTCATGCACCTCTTCAATAAGCTTATGAAGTTTCTTTAACTGCATCTCGTACAAACTACTTAATGCTTTGTATTTATAAATCGGCAAACCAGAATTTTTTACCCCTATACAAAAATGCAGGAGCATTTCTACTTCAGATTCTTTGGTGCCTGTATGTTTGCTGTATTTGCTGATACCTCTCAATATCTTCCGAAGCGATTTCTTAGCTAAATACCAACTATTGATCGGCAATTCTGCAAATTGCTCATCCATTTCAATCTTTATACTTTCTATATAACCATGCACATTGTGCGCTTCAAATAACAAATAATTCAGCAAATCTTTATTCTCCTTCTTAAACTTTGTTAAACGCAAGCATAATTCCAACACTTTTTTTGGTGGTAGCGAAGTAAGTTCCTGTTTAATATCCTGTAAACTGGCTGATTTCATACTTTGATGTTGGCTGTAAAGGTCGTAGTGTCCGCTTAAAAATAAATAATTATAGTAAAATAGTCGCTTATTACCAAAAATATCAATCCTTTTATATATTTGCTAACGTCTTATGCATTACGATAGTACGAATTCCATATTTGACCATGCGGTTGCATTTGTCAACCAAACAAACCGGCATATTTTTTTGACCGGCAAAGCAGGAACCGGTAAAACAACTTTTCTAAAATACATAAGGGAACACAGTTTTAAAAAAATGGCTGTATTGGCACCTACAGGTGTTGCAGCTATCAATGCAGGCGGGGTTACTATTCATTCCTTTTTTCAATTACCATTTGGCGCTTATACTCCCACTTTCTCTCCATTATCTGTTGGCATTCAAATACACAATAAGCACACCATCTTACAAAATATCCGGTTTAACAGCACAAAGAGAGACCTGATACGAGAATTGGAACTATTGATTATAGACGAAATATCCATGGTACGGGCAGATATGCTAGATGCCGTTGATATGGTACTCAGGCATTTCAGAAAACAACCCACAGTGCCCTTTGGCGGCGTGCAGTTGTTGTATATAGGCGATTTATTTCAATTGCCTCCCGTTGTAAAAAATGAAGAATGGCAGTACCTTCAAGAACACTATAGAAGCCCTTTTTTCTTTGATGCGCATGTAATAGCGGAAGCTGCACCTGTGTACATTGAACTCAAGAAAATATATCGCCAAACGGATGATGTATTTATCAACCTGCTGAATAATGTTAGAAATAACAGCTGTTCAGCGCAAGACATTGAATTGCTGAATAGCCATTACCAAAAAGATTTTTCACCATCAAAAAAAGACAATTACATCACACTAACGTCCCACAATTATCTAGCAGAAAACATCAATAAAAAAGAGCTTGAAAAACTGAAAAGTAAAAGCCATACGTTCAAAGCTACTATAACCGGAGAGTTTTACGAAAGGTCTTATCCGGTGGATGAACAACTTATACTTAAAGAAGGCGCACAAGTGATGTTTATTAAAAATGATAAAGGAGAAGAAAGGCGATATTACAATGGAAAAATAGGATTAATAAAAAAGATTACGCCAGATACGATAGAAGTACAATGCAAAGATGACACCATAATTGAACTCGAAAAAGAAGTATGGAGAAACATCAGTTACCAATACAATACCTTGGATGACAGCATAGAAGAAGAGGAATTAGGAA
>JANMZN010000332.1:0-6395 GCA_031383285.1 Segetibacter sp. | reverse complement strand
CCAATGGAGCCTTTGCCTATACCAACACCAAGGGTGAATTCAACATAACGGCCGATACAATTGGCTCGTATAATGTCACCATTATTAAACCCAGTTTTTACAATGCCATTCCTACTAGTTTTGTACACAACCTTAGTTCTTACACTACGGTAGTCAACGATACATTTGCCCTAAAAGCTAATACCGTAAAAGATAGCCTTACGGTGCATATCACTCCTTTCTTTTCAAGAGCAAGGCCAGGGTTTCAGTTTCCTTATCATGTACAATATGAAAATGTAGGTACTACTGTACTTTCTCCTACTATCAAGGTAAAATTTGATGCTACAAAGCTTACGTTCGACTCTTGTTCATTGCCGGGTGTTGTACCTTTTGGAGATAGTATTTTATTTGTCAAACCAAATTTCTTGCAGGGAGAATTATCTACGTTCAATGTGTATTTTACAGTAAAAACAAATGCAGCTATTGGCGATAGTATAAGCATTACGGCAAGTGCCAAAGCAGCTTCTGCCTACTTCGAAGATTATTCAGCTACCATCATCAGAGGCAGCTACGATCCCAATGATAAATTAGCTACGCCTACCCTTACCCCTTCGCAAGTATCCAATGGTAGCTTTGTTGACTACACCATACGGTTTCAAAATACAGGAAACGATACAGCATTTACAGTAGTAATTGCCGATACGCTAAGTTCGCTTTTGCAAACCAATGTATTACAAATGCTAGGCACTAGCCACCTATGCAAAACTACCTTGTACAATGGCATTGTTTACTTTGAGTTTAAAAATATTCTATTGCCCGATAGTGGCACCAACAAACTATTGAGCAATGGTTTCATTCGTTTTAGAATAAGGCCCGACAGCACGGTTGCACTTGGCGATATTATACCCAACAAAGCCAGTATTTATTTTGATTACAATACACCTATTGTTACCAATACTTGCCAAACAATTATTAAAAACAGGCCCTTACCGCTACAACTACTTAGCTACAAAGCAAGCCTAACAAAAAATAGGCAGGTGCTAAACGAATGGACAACCGCCAATGAAGTAAACACTGCTTTCTTCAATGTGCAAAGAAGCAGCAACGGTAAAGATTTTAAACCGGTAGGAAAAGTAAATGCCCTATCAAGATGGGGAACACTATCTTATCAGTTTACCGACCCATTGAAAGATGAAAGCACACAAGGAAACCTATACTATAGATTGGAAATGTTGGACAAAGACGTAACAAAAACTTACTCGCCTTTGCAAAGAGTAGTATTGTCAAACGATCTTTTTGTAAACGTTTATCCAAACCCTACAAATGATGTAGTAACTATAGAAGGAAAAGAATTAAATAGCATCAGTTTAGTTGACAATACAGGAAGAATGATTTGGACAAAAAGAATGTTGAACAGTACCAAAGAAATCCTTTCGGTAAAGCAACTAACAAAAGGGGTGTATTTCTTAAAAGCGGTACACGAAAACGGAGAAACAAAAACAATGAAGTTGGTTATAGAATAGGGTTAATATGGGTTCATTTTGAATATCGGCCAGTTAAGGGGCCGATATTTTTTAGGTTTTAAATATTGAGTACTAAAAAAGTAAAAAGATGAAAAACAGCGTGAAAATGTGGATGCTTGTTATACTGCTTTGTGGTATGATTGGTTGCAAGAAAGACAGTGTGCAACTGCCGAGCGAAAATGTGTATGAACAAACAATAACGGGTATCAAAAAAGACGAGCCAGTATTGCTTACATTTAGCAATAGCAATAATGCAACCAAGGTTGAATGGACTGTAACGCCCAACATAGGAGTAAACAAAAGCGAAGTGGGCAACTATGCTACCTTATTGTTTAGGAATGCCGGCACCTATAATGTGATAGCAAAGGCAGGAAGCATTACTGCTAAATACAAGCTAGAAGTGATAGACTCTACCTATAAAAGCTATGGTAGCACTTTCAATTTGTCGGCAGCAAAACTTGTAAATATCAATGTGGGCGAACCGGTATTATTTTCTGTACACAATGCAAAACAAGGTGTAAAAATTAGGTGGACTGCAAACAATACAACTAGCTTGTACACCATCAACGAAAATGCGGCAAACAATACCGCTACTATTACTTTCAATAGTGCAGGTTTTGGTACGGTTACCGCTAGCGATGGCATAGATACAGAGGAAAGAACCATTTGGATAAATGACAATGCAACTGCCAATCCCAATGAAGATACAGTTTCGTTTATTTTAGGAGAGAAATTGCTATTGAAGCCCTCTATTCAAATGGTAGGAGGAAACAAGCAATTGGTCATTTCTGCTACTACTAGTTACAGCTATCATTGTGTAACCGATAAGATATTGTCGTACAATGACGATGCAAATTACATTATTGACTATGCAGGTGTTGCCATAGCCAAGCAACCATGCTCTTCCGAAAATAAAGCAACCTGTGATAATCAGTTCACCAATATTCCGGTAGGCGACCATCCGTTTATTATCAATTTTGAAAACAAAACATACAAAGGAATTGTAAACGTAAACAGTGCCGGCGCTTACACTTTTTCGTGGCTTGATAATAGTGTGATAAAAATTTCACCATTAGTAGTGAAGTAAGGGGGATGGTGAATGGTGAATAGTGAATGGTCAATGGTGAATGCCTGTCCGCCGGGGCGGAGTGAATGGTCAATTGAATAACAACGCAACACAATCTTTTGAAAGATTTGATACAAATCATAGAAGGCTGTAAAATAAATGACAGAAAGTGTCAGGAAAAGCTGTACATGAAAATGTATGAGATGTTATTTTCATTGTGCAGACGTTTCTTCGACGATAACCATGATATTTTATCTGCTATCAACAACGGCATGTTGAGAGTTTTTAAAAATATTGATCAATACAATGCATCGCAATCAGAACTAAGCACTTGGGTATATGCTATAGTAAGAAATGAAGCATTGACATTGTTGCGAAATCAAAAATCATTAAAAAAGATGTATGAAATTACAGTTGATTTGAATGATGAAATGTTGATCAACCCATTTGTTCAATCAGCTGAGGAAGATCTTATCCATTATTTAGGAAGCCTGAAGCATGTGACACGTGCTGTTTGCACGCTTTTTTATGCAGAGGGTTATACCATAAAGGAAATAGCATCTGCCATAGATATGAAAGAAGGAACAGTAAAATGGCATCTGCATGAAGGCAGAAAAAAGTTGCAGGA
Source organism: Segetibacter sp. (assembly GCA_031383285.1). GTDB lineage: Bacteria > Bacteroidota > Bacteroidia > Chitinophagales > Chitinophagaceae > Segetibacter. Next base: position 3,199 of record JANMZN010000332.1, on the reverse strand, counting down.
AATAGTTCTTAACAAAGGAATAGAAGTTGCCAAAGTGGGCTAAACTTCTTAAAACGCTTTTAGATTATGAAAAAACAATCGCTTACCCCCAGTGTACCTGCTGCCAAAGCTTGGCAGGATATGCAACGGATTTTGGATAAAGAATTGCCAGTAAACAATGCAAATCCTAACGGAAAAAAACGCAAATACACCATACTGCTATTGTTGCTGCTAATAAGTGGATGCGGCATTTATAATCTATTACAAAACGGCCAAGTTTCTCACAATGAAATGGCTCTTTTTGACAAATCAAATGACAATAAAAAATTACCTACTGCTAATGAAAATGGAAAAATACCCAATAAAAACCTTATCACTATTAACAGAGCAACAAATGATGCTTCAATTCTGCCAAAAAAAGCGATTAGGATACCTTTGGCGAAAACGCTGGTTACTAAAAATTATTCCGAAACTGCTCCTACAAAAAACGCTTTATTTCCTAAAGCCAAACAACATGCTTCAAAATACGATCTCGGAGAAAATTTAATCAAATTTAATTCAAACTTTGCGCAACGTTCACCAACGCTAATGCCAGAAAATCAGTCGAAAACGCCTTTAACTAATAGTCCAAAAATAAATGCAAATGAAAGGCCTGAAGGCGGAGACATCGTTTCAAATAACACCAATTATTCAAATACTGAACAAATCAAACCATTCAACAAAGATTCTACAAAATCCATAGCGCAAAACACCAAGCCTGGCAAATCAGCCGTTGTAACCTTACCAAAAAATAATATATCCAGACCATTTCATGTTGGTATGGAATGGATGGTGCCGGTAGCATTCAACAACAAATCTATTTTTACCGAAGTAAATGGCAAAAGCCGTCCGTTGTTATTTCTTATTCCATCGTTATGGTTGAGCAAAGCATTGAGCAAAAAATCGTCGTTGCAACTGAATGTAAATCCCTATGCACAATATTTACTAAATACCCGCGCTATATTTCAAACAAACAATTACACAATAGGCGCCATTACTGCAACCAATATCAATCAGCCAAACAATCCAATCAATCTGGCACAATCGTTCACGCTGAACAAAATCACTGGGTTGCAAGTAGGAATGCAATACAACTATAGCATTTCTAACAAATGGACCGCATCTATTGAAATAAACAAAACCTGGGCTAAAACAGCACTCATCAATGAAAAACTAATTGCAAACAAAGCAGCGGTTATTAAAGACAGCTTATTTGGCATTATCAACAGTGATAAAGATTGGGCTTATATAAACAAAAGTTTTGCAATAGGAAAAGTTAGTGTTGCTTATCAATTTAAACAGATGCAAGTGGGTTTGTCTTTTATTAAGCCAATAACTGCTACATACATTTCTACAGAGAAAAACGCTCCTATAAATACTCAACTATTTCTGAGATATTCTTTATGGTAACAATAAAAATAAATACCCGCTGAATTTTTAATGTCAGGTGCTTTGGTGCTAGTTTATTTTCCATAATCAGGCTTTTACTACCTTGCACCCATGTTTATCAAATCGGCCGAATACATGATCTCTAGTCCGGACTATACGCAATGCCCGCCACCCGATCAGCCTGAATATGCTTTTATAGGCAGAAGCAATGTGGGCAAGTCTAGCCTGATTAATATGATAACCAATAGCGCAAAGCTGGCAAAAACATCTTCTTCGCCAGGGAAAACTCAACTGATCAATCATTTTGCCATTCAATCTTTCAAAGGGGCAACTGCACCTGCCGGCCATGCCAAACCTGATCAGTGGATGGTAGTGGATCTGCCGGGATACGGATTTGCAAAAGTATCGCAGACCAGCCGCAGAAGGTGGGAACAAATGATTGAAACCTATCTTAGAAAAAGAGAAAATCTGGTCAATGTGTTTATACTGATTGACAGCCGTCATTCACCTCAAAAAATAGACCTCGAATTTCTGGAACAATTAAAGAAATGGGATGTGCCATTTACAATTCTTTTTACCAAGAGCGATAAAGAAAACCAGCGCACAGTAGCCATCAATGTAAAATCTTTCTTTGAAGCGATGAGAAAGACCTGGCAATTTCTGCCCCAATATTTTATTACAAGTGCCATCAAAAAATCGGGAAGAGAAAAGGTTCTAGACCTTATTCAAGCATACAATGAAAGGTACTTGATGAAATAAAAATATCAACTACTTTACAACTCGTTATCCTTAGCCTTATTGTCTTTCTATCGTATGCCTTTTTAAGGCCGAAACCAACACCGGCAGCTTCTAGTTAACTAATGCCGCCATCAAAATGTACCGGATTATCGTTTGCATTGTTGTAAAAACCACTCTGTGCTTTTTTTGCCCGTGTTGGTATTTCAGTGCTTGCCTTTGAAGGTTGTTATCTCCTTTAGCTGAGGGATTTATAAAATGTTTTTTTATGATATAATGATTTAGACCAAATAAATACTTGAAAATCCAAACTCAACAATTCCATTCCACCTTTGCAGGTGTTTTTTACCTGCAAGATTTGCGTGTGAGACAGAGTTCCTGAATTGGGTAACCGCTATCAGCAAAGTTCTGTGCAATGTACAGATACAAAACATCCAACTTGATTTTTACCTAGGATCTAGCTCTGCTACAAAGATATAATGGCTACCAATTATCAACAGCATGTTTCGTAAACAGCGCAGGGTCCCTTTCAGGAGAGTCGAGGAGGCAAGGGCATTTCAGCCCAAGCCTCTCACAGAACCATGCTTGAGACTCACACCTCACATGGCTCTTCTCATTCTGCGGATAAAGAATTAATCGCAGGATTGAATTAAACTTGATCTTTCCCACAACAGCAGGATGTCTTTCTTAATTCAAATGAATGAGCTAAGCCCTTCACTCCATTTCCATTACTGAAACTTCACAGCTACTATGGCTTTGTCCGACGCTTCCCATTGTATCTTCCAGCTAAGCCAGAATTGAGTAGCAGTATGAACTGTAAGTCTTTTGACGAACAGTCCTCCAATAGCTATCGAAGTTCCTGCAAAGCTTTTAGCACATCAAAGGGTAAGCCTCTCACAGCCTGCCCCGCACACTTGCCTATCGTGTGGACACATTTCTCATTATTTCATAACCTTCATAAGCTGCTTTAAAATATTTCAAGCCGATCCACAGAGTTGTAATACCTGGATGTCGTTTACTTTCATATCCTTTCCACCCTCCCAGTCTTGCTATTGCC
>JANMZN010000317.1:0-2219 GCA_031383285.1 Segetibacter sp. | reverse complement strand
AGAACTAAATGAGCAAGATGCAATTTTATTGAACAAGGCCCGTGAAGTGACAAAAAATGCATATGCTCCTTATTCAAAATTTTATGTTGGGGCTATAGCCAAACTAAATAATGGCGAATTCTTAGAAGGCACCAATCAGGAGAATGCAAGTTATCCGGTAGGTATCTGCGCAGAAAGAGCTTTACTTTCATCTGCGGCCTCTTTATTTCCTAATGTTCCAATTGATACACTAGCTATTAGTTATTTGAATGAAAAAGGCGACAGTAATAATCCAATATCTCCTTGTGGTATGTGCAGACAAGCATTATTGGAATATGAAGGAAGGGTAAATCAATCGATAAGGATAATCCTTAGTGGTCAAAGTGGTAAAGTATATATAGTGGAGCAAGCCGGCATGTTGCTTCCGCTTAGTTTTACTTCAAAAGATTTGCTTACTTAATTGCTTTTCGTATACCCGCCTATTCCTCTAAAAAAAGCATCTATGCCATTAATTTGGAAATACTTCTATAAAGAAACTCACTATAATTTAATCCGGAACCAAGCTTTACAATCTACATTATTGTTGTTTTGGTTTTGATCTCATCAGGATCATCACCAATCTCCGGCTCTTCCCATGGGTCATTTTCATCATCATCTTCATCTTCATCAGGTTCTTCAGGCGAAATACCTGGGTTTTCTTTTGGTAATTTTTCAGGTTCAGCTTCTGGGTTTTCATCTGGTTTGCCCGGATTCTCTTTGGGACCAGTTAAAGTTAATCCTAAAAAGCATGTTTCGGATTGGTCTGATTTTATATCGATCATTTCCATATAATAACTTTTGAATTGAAGGATAAATATAGGTATAGAAATTCAAAAGAATAATGATAATGATAATTAAACTGCAGAAATACCGACGCGTTGCTTTTTATGTTTGGGATGCTCGGCTTCATTTACCATAAAGTGCGCCAGATCTCCAGTTAAAATATAGAAGTTATTAGGCTGAGGGAGAAATGTGTCACTCACCACATACCTTCCTTCTCCGTCACCCTCTTTAATGTCTGGAGAGCAAACAAATGTCCAGTCCAACATTGAATTTTGCATAGCAAGAAATGCATGCTTATGTTCCATTCCTACACTTATGTACTCCTTTGGATAATTTGGGGTATCCATTATAAATTTACCATCGTCGGTACTTAACAATCCCAATCCGCCTACAGAAATCAATTCTCGAACTCCAAACTTTTGCATTTGGGCTACAATCTTTTTCATACCCAGACTGCGTGTTTTATCGTCACTAGATAAGGATCCACCCAAAGCTGAAATAACGGCATCAGCGCCTTTGACTGCATCCCCAACCTGCTGTTCGTCAAAAACAGAACCCATGATAGCCTCTAACCTATCATTTCGAATGTCTTTATCAATTAGATCGATCACATTTCTTCCAAAAGCCCTTACGGTATGACCTTTGGCCAAGGCATAAGTGACAACCCTTTTCCCAACTTGTCCTGATGCGCCGAAAACTGTAATAATCAAGATTGTTTTGTTTTTGATGAAAAATCAATTAAAAGTCTTATGCAGGAATAATTGGTATATTAATCACTTCCTCCAGAAAATAATATTGGCAACGAAAAGCGTATTCCATTTTGGTTTCCAATATTATCTTTGAAAGACCTTACATACTCAACTCTGATAACTTTTAAAATATTCTCTAAGCCAACAAATACTTCTCCATAATTATTTCCACTCTTTAGGTGAAGTAAGTTTGTTCCAGTTACCATAAACCAATTTAGTTTTTTGAAAAAAGGAATCTTATTGGTCAGCAATCCGTTTAAATGATATTCTACATGTGCGGTTGTATAGAACTTCTCAGTATTACTGAATGAATAATAAGGCATCAGTTGAAATACATTGGAGAAATCGGTTACCAAAGTCATTTGATTGCCTGTAAAATGTTGGAAATCGGGCAAAAACGCGGCCTTATTGTTTAAAAATCCTCCTGCGGCAAAACGATAGTTTAACGCTCCTGCTAGTTTTAGGTTCAGGTTATCATTTATTTGAAAACGCCATTTACTAAAATTTACATCACTGCCAAAAATCTTATTGATACCATTGGTCAACGAGAGATTAAAAGAAGGGTATTTAGACCCTATGCTGAACTTTGCTGAAGGCAATTCAACATATTTTGTACCAGGTTGCCACCGCAAATTAACAGTAGTAACAAATGCCTGGTGTGGAGTAAAT
>JANMZN010000310.1:0-7357 GCA_031383285.1 Segetibacter sp. | reverse complement strand
ACTCCGAGGTGATGTAGTCCAACATTTTTTATGGTCAGTTCACTTTGGGTCATGGCAGCCATGCCAATTAAACTAACAACTTCTATCATATCAGGAAGCATACGATTTTCTGTTCCGCCAAGATATTCAACCCCTTCTATTGTCAACAAATTACTTCCTGTGCCACTAATTTTTGCACCCATGCTATTGAGCATTTTGCAAAGCTGCTGCAGGTAAGGTTCGCAAGCCGCATTGTAAATAGTAGTAATTCCTTCTGCCATTACAGATGCCATCAGAATATTTGCCGTTCCTGTTACGGATGGTTCATCTAATAATACATGCACACCTTTTAACGAATCGGCTGTCAGATGAAAGAAAGATTCTTTGTCATCGTAATGAAAATCTGCACCTAACCTTTGAAATCCAAGAATGTGCGTATCGAGTCTGCGCCTTCCTATTTTATCACCTCCTGGTTTTGGGATATAGGCACTCTTAAACCTAGAAAGCATTGGGCCAGCCAACATAACAGAGCCCCGAAGCCTACCGCTTTTGAGCCTGAATTCATCAGAACCCAGGTAATCAACATTTACATTATCTGCCTGAAATATGCAGGTATCTCTGCTTATCCGTTCTACCTTTACACCCATCTCCTGCAAGAGTTGAATCTGCAGATTTACATCTATAATATCCGGAATATTGGTAATGGTTACCTTTTCAGGAGTAAGCAATACTGCTGAAATAATTTGTAAAGCTTCATTTTTCGCTCCCTGAGGAACGATTTCTCCATGAAGTTTTCTGCCGCCTATTACTTGAAAACTACTCACTAAAAACGCTTTTTGTTACCTCCACCAAATTTACCACCCCGGTTGTCACGAGAATCACCGCCGGTGCCGCGATTGTCACCCCCTCCGCCACGATTGTCGCGACTGCCACCAGCACCCCGATTATCCCGGCCACCATTGGGACCGCGATTATCGCGGCCAGTACCACCGCCTCCGCGATTATCTCTAAACTGTCCGCCACCACTTCTCTTAGGGCGGTAGTCTCCAAAGCCATCACGACCTTCTACAGGGCGAAAATGCTTTACAAAAGGAGTGCTATCAAACTCAAGCTGACCATTTGTAATTTTATTCAATTCTGCTCTTATAGAATCATCATGAGCAAGTTCTTTATGCCAAGTGCTATAAGCCAACTTCATGTAGTAGGCAATGGAGGTAGCGAAACCAGTACGCTTTTCTTGGTTTTGTTCTTTCAGCGCTTTGTCAATTACCAATTCCAAATTCTTTCCAAGATGAGAATATCTAGGCTTCCGTTTAGGATAAGGTAGTGGGTCAGGTTTTATTTTATAGGTTTCTTTTGTAGGTATAGGGTATGGGCAATCAACATCCAATTTGAAATCGCTTACAAAAAACAAGTGATCCCACAACAAATGCCTGAAATCGTCCACATTTTTCAAATGCGGATTTAATGAACCCATTAGTTCAATGACCATCTGTGCTTGTTGCTGACGCCTTGTTCTGTCCTCTACTGTCAGCACATATTCTACCATTTTCTGAATATGTCTGCCATATTCTTTCATGATTAAATGGTTTCGAAGTGTATTATATTCCATTAATAATTGTTAGTGAGCAAATGTAATAAAGGTTTTGGTAAGGTAATGAAGATTGTGAAACTGATAAAATTATTGTTCTTTAAAATTTATTTGGACCCTGTTACAAAAGATGACCATTACAAGGTTTTTTGGAGTATTTCCGGTTGTACTTATTGGCAAATGTGCCAAATCGCTACTCATAGAGTCATATACATTTGGTAAATAATATTGCATGAACGAGCGAACTATTAAAACGCTTCTCCCAATGAAAATGAAAATCCTGAATTGCTTTTACTGATGCCATAGTCAATGGCAATATTGGTGTCGGACTTCTTATTAAATTTTATTCGCAATCCGGTGCCTATGGATGGATGTAGTGCATTAAAAACGCCATTATCAAGACCTGTAACCGAATTAACATTTGCAAACACTACGTAACCAAGTAAGCCATTGGATGTGATGTTGCTCCTATATTCCCCCTCCAAGTACATGAGGGTTTTACCCCGATGCCTGTTTTGTTCTATGCCTCGACCCGATCTTTGATTGGGCTCATAACCAATTCCCGGAAGATCAAGGTAAGGAACGCCATTATTTAATGCCGACCAAACATAAAACCAAGTGGCAATGAGGTGTTTTTTATTGCCCTTTAATGCAAAATATTTTCTTGCATCAAAATAGATCGACTCCCAAGTATTGTTACCATTTCCAAGGTAGCGCGGATTGACCCTGTAAATCAAATTGAAATAATATCCCGGCATTGGATTTATAGAATTTTTTCTCAAATCATATAATAAATTGAGCGTAATACCCGAAGAAAAAGAATTTGTGTTGGGCAAAGTTCCGTAATCATATCCTACAAATTTTGCGAAGGAAACGGTATCAACTAATGATCGAATGCCAATGTGATAATCAAGGTTATATCCTAAGCCTACCAAGAAATAAGGTTTAATCTGTTTTAATACGGTTTGATAAAATCGGATGTACTTATAGCTTATAGGCAATTTTTCAACTTCATCAGCGAAGTTGCTTTTGTTATAAACAAATTCAGGAAAAAGTGAAAATCGTGTGTCACCTTGAACATTCCATTTATTTTGATTGGTGTAAATATCTGATCTAAATGAAACTGAGTATCTACCCTTAAAATTCAGATATGGGCTAAATGAAACGCTGGAGAGAAAGGTGTTGCGTCTATTGCCAAGATAAAACCCCGCCCTTGTAGAAGTTATCAAAGCTTTTCCTCCACCCGGGACGGATGCCGAAGTTGGCAATAAAGAGAAATAAATTTTTTTACCTTTTCGCCTTGTGATCTTTTGAGAGCGAAAATGGAAAAGAGAATTTACACAGTCGATTAAATCCTTGTTATTAGCAGTATCGACATAATCATTTTCGCCATTGTTTATTTGTTGCGCCTTTGTTAGAAAGGGCAGAAACACTAGAATAAGTAAAACTCGGACTTTCATCGAATTGAAAAGTGACATATTGAGCAATAATTCCAATGTAGTACTAAAAAACCATTCCTACATAATGATTGCCAGCAAAAAGAAATATATTTCCACAACGGACACGAAGCATATAGTTATTTTTCTATTAATTATATATTATATTAAATAATATAAAAATTGACATTAACACATTGTAAAGTGACAACTGAAAGAAAAATGAGGGGGATGCCATGCAGTTCATTATGTTAAATAACATTTTCCTGCCCGATTACTCCCAAACCCTGCAAATAAAAAAAATACCTTTACATATGTCTAATTCTTTCTTTTCCTACTTTATTTTTGGAGGTTCTACTTTGCTTTTGCTCCTTTTTGTAATCAAAATTGTACTTTATATTAAAAAAAGCGGCGATTATGACTTTCAATTACACTATTCTGTCATGGATATTGTTCTTTCAGATGACTACAGAATAAAAAAAGTTATGAAGATTCAAAACATTATAAGTGGGGTTTTCTTAGTTTTTTCCATCTTATTTTTAGTGGGTTTATTCTTATTTCATTAAGTCGAAAATACATACCACTATATACGACAGTAATCGAGTAATTATTATAAAAATTACTTCCCCAAATAATTTGCCTTATTTTCATTTATCCTCTTATTTCATTCTACACAAAACAATTACTTAGTTTTATTGCTTCAATCATTTTCACCATGAAATATATTTTCTTGCTTGCATTCATTGCAATGCTGTTTTTGTCATGCAAACTAAGCAATACCAATCCGGGCAAAGAAGCCAATACTGAAATGGCTACCATGTTTGACAATTACTATCAGGAAAGGCTCAAACTATTTCCATTAGAAGCCACAGCAAATGGGGACAATAGATACAATAATCTGCTCAACATAGATTTTACAGACAGTTTTCGTGCAGTGCTGAGAGAATTTTACAACAGATACCTAACCTACATTAATGTTTATGAAAGAGAAAACCTAAACAGACAAGATAGACTTAGTTACGATGTATTTAAAAGAGAAATGCAATTAAACCAAGAGGGATTAACCTTTCATGATAATTACATGCCCTTTCAACAATTTTGGGGTGTAACCCTTACTTTGGGACAGCTGGGAAGCGGAGAAGGTCAGCAACCTTTTAAAACAGTAAAAGATTATGATAATTGGTTGGCAAGAGCTACTGGTTTTTCTTCTTGGAGTGATAGCGCTATTGTTTATTTCAAAAAGGGAATGGCAAATGGTTGGGTATTGCCAAAGGCATTGGTCTCAAAGATGATTCCTCAAATGGATGCAATGCAGAAAGTAGATACAGCCAATCTTTTTTATAGTCCGATAAAGAAATTTCCTTCAGATTTTAGTGAGGCAGATAAAAGCAGATTGTCACTTGCATACAAAAACCTGATTAATGAACAGCTTGTTCCATCTTATAAAAAATTAGGGGATTTTTTAAAAAATGAATACTTGCCTAGAGCAAGAACAACTTCGGGCATCGGTACATTGCCGGAAGGAGCAGCCTATTACAAGTTTCTTATTCAACAACAAACCACCACTAATAAAACACCCGAAGAAATTTACCAGATCGGGTTGAATGAAGTTGCCCGAATCAGGAAACTACAAGACAGTGTAAAGACAGCTGTAGGTTTCAAAGGCGACCTACAACAATTTTTTAACTTCATGAGAACTGATAGCAGGTTCACACCTTATAAAACTCCAAGAGAAGTATTATCTGCTTTCGAGTCCATTCAAAAGCGAATAGAGCCAAACCTTGCAAAAATGTTTAACCACACACCTAAAACTCCTTTTGTAATCAAGCAAACAGAAGATTTTAGGGCAGCAAGTGCAAGTGCCGAATACAACCAAGGTTCGCCGGATGGTAGCAGACCAGGCATCTTTTACGTGCCAATTTTAGACGCTACAAAATTCAATCAAACCAGTGGAATGGAAAGCTTGTTTTTGCATGAAGCTATACCAGGGCACCATTACCAGATATCGTTGCAAATGGAAGACACTTCATTGCCGGCTTTTAGGCGATTTGGTGGCAACAATGCTTATGCAGAAGGCTGGGCTTTGTACTGCGAATCGCTAGGCAAAGAATTAGGATTATACACAGATCCCTATCAGTATATGGCTGCATTGGGCGATGAAATACACCGGGCCATCCGATTGGTGGTGGATGTGGGTATCCATACAAAAAGCATGACCCGCGAAGAAGCCATTAAATACATGATGAGCAATGAAGCAACCGATGAACAATATGCGACGATGGAAATAGAAAGATATATGGCTATACCGGGTCAGGCACTTGGCTACAAAATAGGTGCACTGAAAATAGCCGAGATGAGAAAAAGAGCAGAACAAGACCTAGGCCCCAAATTTAACCTCGCCGAATTTCATGATGAAATATTAAAAGACGGCGCATTGCCTTTGGATGTTTTAGAGAAGAAAATAGATGAATGGTCTGGAAGAAAGAGGTAGGACAAAAAATTGGAAAATAAAAGCTGCTTGTAATTCGAGCAGCTTTTTAATTTACAGCAGTTAGTGCCAACTTTTCGCCGCTGTTGGTGTTCTTCACCAACAGCATACAAGGCACATTATCAAATTAGCTCATTAGCAAATTAGCACATTATTTCCTGCCATTTTGGACCTCATCAAAAAAGCGTTAAGAAAATTTGGATGACTGTCGTTAAGAAGTGAAACAGGTGTTACTAAAGTTTAGTTATATTAAATGTCCGTAAGTCCTACTTAGTACGGACATATTCTCATGTTGTGACTTGTTTCATTTTAGACGGGCATCCAAATTTTTAGCTCTTTTTATGCAGTCTTGATTTTTTGTTTATTTTTTATCAAGAAAAAAGAAAAACAAAACATGAGCTTATACCAACTGAGTTGTCTTTACCGTTTCGCCGCTGTTGGTTTTCTTCACCAAAAGCCTACATAATGTGCAATCTTGCGCATCAGCATATAGTTTTATGATTTTAAGTCCTTTTGCACTTGCAGTATTAAAAAAAAGCATACAAAAAATAGGCTTTGTACATCATTATGTAGTTTGTCTTCCGGATGAGCGGGACAAGTGTTACAAAGACAAGAAGTCGGACTTCCATTTTATCTTGCGTTCAAGGCCTCGCTGCGCTAAGACCTTGAACAACCTCAGTTTTGCTTAGGGAACACTGAGAGAGAACGGGTGAACAGAAGCAGAAAAAAAGTAGGCAGATGAGCTAAAAAAGTAAATGGTAAAAAAGTAAAAGTTGATATATTATTAAAAAAAGTAGAAAGAAGCCAAAAAATACTACTTAGCCGACTAAAAATAGTACTTAGCAGAGCAGAAATAGTACTTAGCTGGACATTCCGACCGATTTTTTTTACTTCGTACTACTTTTTTGCGCCAAAGTGGCAGCATTTATTTGCAACTATGCAAAAAGGAAATGCTGCTGTCGCGTCTGTTTTATTAGTAAACAGGGTATAGACCCTGCATCTATTTTTTTGTAATCAGATTAGGTATTTCACCACCAATTTTTCTTTGGTTGGCAAATACATAACGGCCACCACTGTTGAGGGGTTGGTTGTTGTTTTTGCCCGACCATATCACCATCATGTTCCCCGTCCAAATTGCATTGGCATCGCCGCGGGGAGTTGGGGCATTGGTATTGGTTAGGGTGGTCCAAGTATTAGCCTGTGGGTTGTAGCTTGCTGTAGTATTTACAAACGCCGAACCGTTTGATCCGCCAAATATGAGTAGTTCTGTACCTGTCCAAGTGCATGCGCAATCTGCGTAGATGGCAGGTGCATTTGCCATGCTGATGGCCTCCCATGTATTGTTGGCAGGGTTGTATTTTCTGCCTATGTGGGTATAGGTGCCATTTAATAGTTTTGATCCTATAGCTATCATGCGGTTGCCGGTCCAAAACACCGCCAATACATGAGTAAGTGAGTCGAAGGCCGGGTTAGTTGCTATGGTGTCCCACGTATCGGTTGCCGGTTTGTACCTTGCACCGTTGTTTACAAAGCGGCCTACAATGAAGCCCCCCCAAACAATCATTTCGGTACCCGTCCAAACGGGGTTGGGGTTGTACTTACCATCTATGGGGCATGAACTATTTTCTTTCCAAATATTTGGAGCAGAGTTGGTAGGACTGTACCTGTAAAGTGTATTAGTTGGCCCCTGACCTCTAATATCCCCCCCCCCCCAAATAAGCATTTCTGTACCTGTCCATATAGAAGAGAAATCTAATTTTCCACTTCTTTTTACAGGACCACAAGAACAATAAGGGTCATCGTTAATATAACTACCTGTCCACGTATCCGTAGTGGGGTTGTATCGCGCACCGTCGAGAACCA
>JANMZN010000291.1:0-3351 GCA_031383285.1 Segetibacter sp. | reverse complement strand
TGAAAAGAATGTGGATGATTTTTTAGTCTATTCTACAAAAGATAGTTATGCTTCCAAGCATGTCATCATTGCTACAGGATTTTACGATCTGCCATACATGCTAAATGTACCCGGTGAAGCGCTCACCAAAGTGAAACATTATTACGATGATCCTCATTTTTATGCTTTTCAAAATGTGTTGGTAGTAGGAGCCGCTAACTCTGCAGTAGATGCTGCATTGGAAACATGGAGAAAGGGAGCAAAGGTGACAATGGTGATCAGAGGAAGTGAAACAAGCAGGAGAGTGAAGTATTGGGTAAAACCTGACATTGATAACCGCATTTCGGAAGGATCCATCAAAGCATATTTCCATGCAACAGTTGCTGCGATCAGAGAAAATGAAGTGGATATTAATACAACAAATGGTTTGGTTACCATTGCCAACGATTGGGTATTAGCTATGACTGGATACCAGCCAAATCTTACTTTTTTAAAGCAAGTGGGCATTACTTTATCAGATGATGATGTTTTCTGCCCTACAGTAAATGAAGAAACGCACGAAACAAATGTTCCCGGCGTTTACCTTGCCGGAGTTATCTGCGGAGGAATGAATACCCATCGGTTGTTTATTGAAAACTCAAGGGAACACGCCAAAAAGATCATTGGTAATATTAAATTGAAAATCTAGCGTATTTCGGTTCCCATGTTCCTGATGTGTAAAAATGCTTTCCCTAGAAAATTAACAATGTCTCCTGCAATTAAAGCCTCTTCTGATAAGTTTTCAGCAGCCAAATCACCGGCAAGCCCATGTACAAAAAGGCCTAACAATGCAGCATCTTTAGTAGAATATCCCTGAGCCAGGAGTCCTGTAATTACACCAGTTAGCACATCGCCACTGCCACCTGTAGCCATGCCGGGATTACCCGTTGTATTAAAATAAACTTTGCCGTCAGGGCAGGCGAGTACACTATTATGTCCCTTCAGCAGGATGTAAACAAACAATTTCTTTGCTTGCTGCCTTGCTACTTGTATCTTTTTTATTTGACTATTGCACTTCCCAAACAATCTTTCAAATTCCTTTGGGTGCGGAGTGAGAATACTCCCCGGTGGAATTTCTTTGTAGAGTTCCTGATTGGCCGATAAAATATTTAATGCATCAGCATCTAATACGGCAGGTACGTTGTAATGTATCAATACTTCCTGTAACAACCTTGCACCTTCTTTTTCAATTCCTATTCCCGGGCCAATGGCGATGGTATCATACCGGGATAAATCGATGAAGTCAATCTCTTCTTGACCGATTGTCATAGCTTCCGGCACAGCCATTTGCAAAATAAAGGACTGATCTGCAGGTACCATTGAAGATACCAGGCCAACACCTGCTCGAAGGCATGCTTTTGTACATAAAACTGCTGCTCCCATTTTGCCTTTTTCTCCTGCAATGATTAAAGCATGACCAAAAGTTCCTTTGTGTGAAAATTTTTTTCGCGGCGTATAAATTTCATTGATCAATTGATCGTCCAATAATCTGTAAGGGGAGGTTATTGTTTCAAGGTAATCTGGTAATAGCCCTATATCAAGTATGCTAACCTTGCCAATATAACTTTCATGTTCAGGAAATAGGAATGATAGCTTGATGAGTTGGAAGGTTAATGTATGTGTTGCATTGATAACTACATTGCTAGTGGAAGTTTTATCTGCGAATAAACCGCTAGGCAGGTCAATGGAAATTACAGTAGCTTTTGATTGATTAATATGTTTTACCAATTGAGCAGAAAGCCCTTCAATTATTCTGTTAATACCTGTACCAAACAAGGCATCTATTACCAAATCATTTTTGCCAATGATCGGAAAGAAATCCATATGCTGCAAAAAGTGAATCTCAACCGGATAGCCATGCAGTTTCTTCAGGTTTGTCTGGAAATCATCTGTTCCTAAGTTGCCAAATTCCAATATATAAACATCTACATGGAAATCATTTTCTGTCAATAGCCTGGCTATGGCTAATCCATCTCCACCATTGTTTCCTTTGCCGCATAATATTTTAATGGGAGCGGAGTGTACATTATAGTTAACCATCCAATCTGTACAGGCCTTTGCTGCTCGTTCCATCAGGTCAATGGAAGCAACAGGCTCGTTGGCGATGGTGTATTCATCCCACTTCCTTATTTGATCTGAGGATAAAATTTTCATGGATTGCTCAGGGGGCTTAAAAATTCAAAGTAATTTTTGTGATGAACCTTATGCAGGAATAGCCATCTTCTTAGCTAACCAACTATCTTTTACAGGTATCATCCATTTGGTTAACAGCTCTTCCTTGGTTAATACAACATTGTTAAAATAAAGGGTATTGCTATCAATGAAATTGTTAGCAACTGCATAGGGCAATTGTGAAAGCGGCAATAATTGCACTTTACCTTTAATGGCAAAAGCAAGGTTCTGCCGGTTAAACATATCTACATTAAATTTTTGTTCAATTGCTTTTATAAGTCGAACACTGCTATCTGTACTACATCCCCCAACAGTTGCCTGAGACTCGTCTGCCATTAGCACGATGAATTGACCAAAAAGTAAATTAGCATATCCTTTAACACTGGCACCATGAGATGTCCATTGATCAACAAACTCGGTCATCATGTTCTCTATCTCCAGCGCTTCTCCAAGCGTAAATAATCGGCTGCCCTGGTAAACCCACACTTTAGACATAGAATGGAAATCTTCGGGGATGAGGTGTTTATATTCGAAAGTCATTTTTTTAGTTTGAGGTTTTTAGTTTGAAGTTTGAGGTTTGGTCCGTTTGGAAGACAAATGCTATCTCACCATCGCTTGGGCTACAATCTCTGCAACATCCATTACCATTACATCATTTTCTTTTTCTTTGTTTTTTACGCCATCGGTCATCATGGTATTGCAGAATGGACAAGCGGCAGCAATGATGTTGGTGCCTGTTCCTATTGCTTCTTCCGCTCTTTCAATATTCACGTATTTATTACCTTGTTCTTCTTCCTTAAACATTTGAGCACCGCCGGCTCCGCAGCACAGTCCATTGCTACGGCATCTTTTCATTTCTACCAGGTCAGCATCCAACATTTCCAACACTTTGCGGGGTGCTTCGTAGATGCCATTGCTTCGGCCTAAGTAGCAACTATCGTGATAAGTTATTTTCTTTCCTTTAAAACTTCCGCCTTCATTCATTTTTATCCTGCCATCGTTTATTAACTCCTGCAATAGTTGTGTGTGGTGGATTACTTCATAATTGCCACCTAGTTCAGGGTATTCATTTTTCAAGGTATTAAAACAATGAGGGCAGGCAGTCACAATTTTTTTTACATCATATCCATTCAGCAATTGAATGTTATTATATGCCATCAT
>JANMZN010000216.1:0-1936 GCA_031383285.1 Segetibacter sp. | reverse complement strand
CCAAGTTACCAGCAGAGATCATTCTGAGCAAATAAGAAAATCTGCTGACGGACAATTTCCTAAAGCGGTAGTTCTAAGTTGTCTAGATAGCAGAGTGCCTGTAGAAGATGTTTTTGATCAAGGAATTGGAGACATTTTTGTAGGCCGCGTAGCAGGAAATGTTGTAAACGAAGACTTGTTGGGTAGTATGGAATATGCATGCAAAGTTGCGGGGGCTAAATTAATTTTGGTGATGGGCCACCAACATTGCGGAGCAATAAAAAGTGCAATTGATGATGTGAAATTGGGAAACATAACTACCATGTTAGCAAAAATAAAACCGGCAGTTGCAAGTTGTCAGTCTTACACCGGAAAAAAATCCTCAAAAAATGAAGATTTTGTAAAGCTTGTTGCAGAAAGCAATGTTCACAATACTATCGAAAACATAAGACTTAAAAGCCCCATTCTGAAAGAAATGGAAGACAATGGTCAAATAAAAATTTTGGGTGCATACTATAAGCTTGTTGATGGCAGTCTGGATTTTGTAAATTAATAATAAGAAAGAATTATTAATCGATCACACTATTAACTGTAATTTCAGTTTTACAATACCAAATAATGAATAAAAGAGCTGCTCAATTTGGTTTAATCTTCTACGTCGCAACAGTATTTTTCTTTTGGCAAGATAAAATATTCAGCGATCCTTATTTGCTTGTCCTTTACATACTTGTTTGCGCTGTATTCATTTATTTTATCTTTCGAAAAAAACCTTCCTAATCAAACTCTATTAATTTTTGTTTGATCCTACACATTTTTCCTTCAAATAAATGAAGTGTTGACTTATTCCTGCTTTAAGACATGTAAACTTTTAACCTGTCATGTGTTAATGAAAAGTTGTGATATACAATTCTGAAAATTGTTGTTGACTTACATCATTTTTTATCTCCTCATAGCATGTAGCTTTGCAAAAATTTCGAAAAGATGCGTGTTGAATTGCCCATTAGCCAATTAGTGAACAGAATGAACGATGCAGAACTGAAAAGTATTGGAGAAAAAGTTCTAAATGGTTTACGAATTACTCAGGATGAAGGCATTATCCTTTTCGAAAAAGCTTCACTCTCCTATGCCGGAGCATTGGCAAATTTTGTTAGAGAGAAACTGCATGGCAATAAAACCTATTTCAACCGAAATTTTCACATAGAACCTACCAACGTCTGCGTATTCTCGTGCAACTTTTGTTCGTATAGCAAACTATATGCGCACAAAGAAGACGGATGGGAATTGACCGCCAGCCAAATGGTGGACATTGTAAAAAAGTACGATGGGCAACCCGTAACCGAAGTTCACATAGTAGGCGGTGTTCATCCAAAAATGAATCTTGTTTTTTTCTGCGATACTATCCGACAAATAAAGGCTCACCGTCCCGATTTGCACATCAAAGGATTTACACCTGTTGAATTGGACTATATGTTCCGCAAGGCAAAGGTATCAGTAGAGGAGGGATTAAAAATGATGAAGGAAGCAGGCTTACAATCCTTGCCAGGCGGTGGTGCAGAAATCTTTCATCCAGAAATAAGGACACAAATTTGCGAAGATAAAGTAGATGGTGAAGGTTGGTTGAATATACACAGGGCTGCTCATAAAATGGGCATACCAAGCAACGCAACTATGCTGTATGGCCATATAGAAAAATACGAGCACAGGGTAGATCACATGCGAAAATTGAGAGATTTACAAGACAAAACAAAAGGATTTAATACTTTTATTCCCCTAAAATTTAGAAACTTTAATAATGACATGAGCGACGTGCCTGAAAGTACCATAACAGAAGACATGCGCCTATATGCAATTGCAAGAATTTATCTTGATAATTTTCCTCACCTTAAAGCGTATTGGCCAATGCTTGGCAGGCAAAATGCACAGCTTTCATTATCGTTTGGTGTGAATGATATTGATG
>JANMZN010000166.1:0-1852 GCA_031383285.1 Segetibacter sp. | reverse complement strand
AGCAATCCGGAATTGGGTGCAATGCTTCCCAGGTTTTCTGCATACATAATCAATGTGAGGGAATCGACAAGACTTAGGGGCGTCTTTATGGTTTTCTCAATAGCTTTCGTACTCAACAATTGATGCTCAAGCAAAACCCTGCCATTCACAATTAAACTAACCGAATCTCCATCTACAAAACCATTGTCGTACAAATTAAGTTCCAAGCTGTCCGAAGTGAAATAAACCGTTTCTATCGTTTCTACTTTTCGTTTGGCCAACTCGGCCACAACATCTGGCATCGGTTTCGTTGTTACCACCGGAGCGATGTCTTTTTTTGAAGGCTTCTGGCCTACTTTTGTCACCAAAGGTAATTCTCTAGTATCCTCTTTTACTACATCAACTACATCATCACCCTGCTGAAGAAAAGTTATATTCTTAGCAAGTCCTTTCTTATACATGGCAGGCAACAAGTTAGATTGAGCCAAATCAGTTTGCTTCTCCAACCGAACGGTACCTGTCACCTGTCTGCCATATTCCCTTGTACGTGTTGTTGTAAATTTGCCTGATAGAACAGGTATTGCCAGATTTTGCGTTAGGATAACTGATGTAAGTTGCTTCACTCCTTTTGGCGGAGAAACCGGATAATTATGAGAGATTAATTCCTGGTCTTCAAAAATAAACTTGTCTTTTAGCTTTACAATCAGCACCGCTTTCATACCGTTGTATTCACGATTATCTATTATAAACGACGTTTGAGAATAAGCAGTATATTTCCCCTTTACTTCATCTATTATAATTTCGTAGCGGATATTGGCACCTGTAGAGTCGTTAAACAATGAACCTGCCCAAAGACCGGTAATGTCTTGAGAAAATAACCTAAATGGGAAAAAGAATAATACGAGTAGGTACTTCATGATGGAATAAAAATATCCAAATATTCATAACCGTTCCCAATATTTCAACTCAGATTTGAATAATGCAGACTATTTTACCATTTTTTTGACTTCAATTTTATTATGTAGTACTTTCACACAACGATTGTATGATACCAGACTACCCACATAAGATTTTTGCAGACAGATGCAACCACTACGCTACCCTTATGGAAGCTTTGGCAACGGATCATTGTTAGGAACACTGATTTTTATGAATTTTAGGAAGTATGCCGATTTGTTCTACTTAACCTTTATGGAACTAGCCCAAGTGAAAGCGCAATGCATCCCTGATAATTCATAATTTATAACTCTTAATTCATCCGCCTCGGCGGACTAAACTTTTAACTTATGTCCACTTTAATAGCAGAGAACGAAACCACCACTTTACAAACTGATTTTCTTCCACTACATGGTACGGACTATGTAGAATTTTATGTAGGCAATGCCAAGCAAGCCGCTCATTTCTATATGAGTGCCTTTGGTTTTCAAGCCATCGCTTATGCAGGACCTGAAACGGGGATTAAAGATAAATCAAGCTATGTTGTTCGTCAGAATAAACTCACATTTGTTCTGACTACTCCTATCCGTTCCGGAAATGAAATAGCTGATCACATTTATAAACATGGCGATGGTGTAAAACACATTGCCTTGATGGTAGATGATTCTGCAGATGCCCATTTACAAACTACCCAAAGAGGTGCGCAAAATTATATTTCTCCAACCCACCTTACAGATGATAATGGCGAAGTTGTTATGAGCGGTATCCATTTATATGGCGATACCTGCCACCTCTTTATCGAAAGAAAAAATTACAAAGGTGTTTTCATGCCGGGCTTTCGTGCTTGGAGCAATCCACATTTTGCTCCTACTGATACGGGGCTATTATATGTTGATCATTGTGTAGGCAATGTTGGCTGGAACCAAATGAATAAATG
>JANMZN010000157.1:0-18307 GCA_031383285.1 Segetibacter sp. | reverse complement strand
TACAATCAGAAAGACCTGCACTATTCTACCATTGGCGATTGGGAGTAAAAGCATGATGGATAACAAGAGCCGTATGAGTTGAGAGGCTCAAGTACGGTTCTGTGAGAAGCTTGGGCTGAAATGCCCTTGCTTACTCGACTATTGCAGCGCAGCCGTCGCGGGGTGTTATCACCTTCGACTGAATGGCGAGTAAAAGGCCTTTTGCTGACCGCATTGCTTTAGCCCAATTAGTGCTTTAGCATTCCAAATTCGTCCAAACCTTGTTCATAGTTGCAGGTAATAACACCCTGCAAATGCAATGTTTCTAGTTTGCAATTCGGAACACCAGCGTGGGCAAAAACATTTATCTTTTTACAAAACGATAGGTCTTTTTTATATCACCATCGAATACTGTAATGTTATATACACCCTGCGCCAATTCACCTACCGCAATACTGCCGGTACCCGCCGAAAGGCTTCCGCGCATTTGTACACGCCCCATTAGGTCTGTAATAATGATACTGGGATTTGAGATACTGCCCTTGAATGTATAGCGCAGTTGTGATAGCACCGGGTTTTGCAATAACGAAAATGACCGGGTTTCACCGGCAATGCTGTACATATCCTCTATAAAAGGAGATTTCAAACTTACTACATTACTACCCAGCGAATAAAGCTCTGCACCAGGTGCTATTCCATTCTCCGCAGAAAAAAGCAAACGGTTGTTGATGACCAGCCCCAATGTAGGGTACGAACTAGCTGCGCCGGGGTTAATATTAGCAACCATTTTTGTGCTGGCGAGGGAACCGGTTGTTTTCCACAATTCATTGCCATTTATACCATCATTGCCAATAAAGTACACAGCATTTGTAGTGTACACCACGTTGCTGAACGAGGCACCATCGCCTGCACCGGGATTGATATCGCGGACCATTTTAGTACCTGTACTTGTGCCATCGGTTACCCACAGTTCAGAACCCGTGGCTGCAGAATAAGCAGTGAAGAAAAATTTGTTGTTGAAGAGCGGTTGCTTTGGACCCGAGTCTAGGTTATAGTTAACCGTTGGTAAAATATTGGGAGAACTGCTCTCTATACCAGGTGCCAGGTCCTTCACCATCTTTGTTCCGGATAAAGTGCCATTGCATTGCCACAATTCTGTGCCATGAACACCGTCATTGGCTGGAAACATAAACTTGTTTCCAATAGTGTAAGCACGAAAAAGCTGAGGAAAAGATCCACTGCCGCCGGGATTTATGTCTTTCATCATAATGGTGCCGGCCGTAGTTCCGTCCGTTACCCACAACTCACTTCCTGAAGTAGGATTCATGGCCGTAAAATATACCTTGCCACTAAACGAATAACCCTGTAGATAATCAATGTAGCCATTAAAGCCCGGCGTAATGTCTTTCAGCAAATAGGTTCCCGCTGCGGTGCCATTGGTGCGCCACAACTCCCGACCGTTGGTATTATCCCATGCGGAGAAAATAGTGACATTGCCACATTTGGTAAAAGACCGGGGGGTAGATTCGTTAAAACCCGGGTTAAGATCTTTTATTAAAACGGTGCCTGCATCAGTACCATCAGACTTCCACAATTCGAGTCCTGCAGTGAAGTCGTATGCCGCAAAAAAAAGCATTGTTCCATCAGAATACAAGGCGTACTGCCCTCCGTTATTGCTGCCGTATGCACCGGGGATGATATCTTTAACCAATGCAGTTCCTGCATCAGTACCATCTGTGGCCCATAGTTCGCGTCCATATGCAGGGGTCTCACAGGTAAAATAAAGTTTGCCTTGGTGGATGACAAAATCAGAAGGGAACGAACTGGTCGGCCCCGGATTTAGGTCCTTTACCAGGTTGGTCCCTGCAACAGTGCCATCGGTAGCATACAGTTCAATACCTCTTGTAGCGTTAAATGCAGTGAAAAGGTATTTTCCATTTACTGCACCTGTCAACCCCCATGATCTTAAACCCGAAGCCAATCGTACAGTGCCCGTACGGGTGCCATCAGAAATCCAAAGTGAGGTGTCGCGATAAGAAAGTAAAAATCCCTTTGAAGTATCTAGCCGATAAAGCGGCTGCATTGTTAAGTTTGATTTGAGGGTGGTGAGCTGCGAATATCCCGCGGTAAATAGAATCGTTGCCATTAGCAGCGTAAGGGTTTGTTTCATAAGTTGTGGTTAGTTTATTTCTTCAAATGTATTGAAAAAAATGAGCGCTGCTTCCTATTATTTTATTCGGTTGGTGTTTGTTAGCAACTTTTGGCTACAGTCATTTTCAGTCTGGAGATGCCTAACAATTTTGTCAATAAATAGTTTTTTTGCCCATGCCGGTATTGCAGCGCAGCCGTTGCAAGGTGTAATCACTTGCGACTGAATGGCAAATAAAAGGCCTATTGCTGACTGCATTGCTTTAGCCCAAGTAATGAGTTAGCATTCCAAATTCGCCCAATCCTTGTTTATAGTTGCGGGTGATAACACCCAACAGCGATGCTACCAGTTTGACATTCGGAACACCAACATGGGCAAAAGGATACAAGGCAGTTGCAGCAGAAAAATTGTCTGGTGTTCATATAAATGCAATAACAAAAATTAAGAAAGTGGCACAGGTGTAATCAAAAGTCAGTTCCTTCGTATTCATATTTGAGCCACTTGTCTTCCTGCCATAGCTTCAGATACAAGAAACGAAATAAACTCAGCAAAGGGCTTTATGTTTTGACGAACACTCGCCTCTTCCAAAGCTTCCATATATTTATCCCTAAGTTGAACGGGAATGACTGTCCACGGATATCCGGCAGATGCCAATATAAGATTTAAAAGAAATCGTCCCATTCGACCATTGCCATCTATGTAAGGGTGAATGAAAACGAATATAAAGTGGCCTAATACCGCACGTGCTGAACCCTCTGTTTCTGACTTTAGCAGCTCAAACAAGACTGGCATACCATTGCGAACAGCCTCTACGTTTAAAGGAACATGCATTGAATTAGAAATATACACGGGAGCATTCCTATAGCCGACTAAATCAGCGGGCTTTAAGATGCCTGCAAAAATACTTGGACCAAACAACGCTCGATACCAATCTCCGTGGTCATAATCTGCAACCTCTCCGCTATTTCTTCCTTCAAAAATTTTTGAAATGCTTTTCTTTACTGCTTGAAATGCATCTAAGTAACCTTTGGCAGCCATAGCATCTCTTTGATTTCGATCTTTTTCATTGTTGTGGACATCCCAACTGCCATTTCTGACACCCTCAATGAGCTCAGGTGTTACCTGATATTTTTCGATAGATAATGAGTGGTATGCATCTGTGGTGTAGATTTTTTCAACTTGTTCAAGATATTCTTCTTTATTAGAGGGTATACCAGGAGCTTTTGGAAAAACATCAATGATGTGTTGACGCATTTCTGACCACATTATTTTAATTCTTTTTCCGTAGGGAGATTTTTCCCTGTGCCATACAGAAATATTTATCTTTTTGTCAAATGGGTCAATTTCTCGGACATCATAACCCGCTTTTGTCATTGTTTTAAAAATATCGTCTGCTATCCGTTCTGCATCGATATTTCTAAATGCTCCTATTAGGCGTCCTGCAATTTTGCTATTTCCTCCCTCTAATAGGAGCTTCAATATGTCTGAACTATCCTGAATCATCGACAAAGCAGTTCGAGCATCTGTTGCGTAGTTGGTAAAAGTATTCGGTGTAGCGTTTATTATAGCAGCAGGAAGCGAATACATTCTCACTTCATCCTTGATAATTCGCTCCGCCTTTTCAGGAAGATTCCCTTTTAGATGAAATAGTGAAGTGCCATGGGGGAAATCCGCTTTCGCATTATTAGCTTTTGGTGATTTAATTATTAATTGTGTAGGTACAGCGTAATTTCCTGCATGGAAAAGCAAAGATTGTTCTGCTGAAATTATCCATTCAGTTTTATACTTATTTTCTAAAAACTGCGCACAGAATTGCCAGTAGCTGCTATACCAAGAGGTACTACTACCTTGATTTTCGGACGGTGAAGAAATAGTATACCATCCTTTATAAACTTCTTTTATAAATCCATTTCTCAACAGCCGTTCTCGATGTATTCTTGTAAAAGATTTGCTGTTAATCGCTACAACTCCTCGTATCTGAATATTTCTTAAAAGCGCTAAAGACTCTGCTAATTTTTCCGCAATGGTTGCCACTTTTACTAGAAAGTTTGATTTGTAGGCAAAATTACATTTATTTTTAGGACTATAACAATAAATTGATGCTGTGCTAATACAATAGAATGATGCCGTTCGAATACAATAGAATGATGTTTATAACTGTTGGTCTGGTCAGACACACTCAGTTAATTTATGAGAATAACAACTTAAACATTATATCCCAAACAATTGATATAGTGGAAAGTATCTGACAATTTTTGCCCATGCCGGTGTTGCAGCGCAGCCGTCGCAGGGTAAACCTTCGACTGAAAGGTGAGTAAAAGGCCTTTAGCTGACCGTATTTCTTTAGCCCCAGTAATGAGTTAGCATTCCAAATTCGTTCATTCCTTGTTTATAGTTGCGGGTTATAACACCTTACAGCGGCAATATTCCCAGTTTGAAATTCGGAACAACGACATGGGCAAAGGAGTTGGCGGTAATTCTAAAACAACACGCTGCTTTGTATTGGAATTATTGCCCAATTGATACAAGGAAATTAAAAGTTGTTACATTTGTTACGTGGACAAAATAGGTTACATAGAAATTAAAATTACTGGCTCAAAGGGCAATATTGAGCTATCACCTGAGAATTATGACATTCGGGAGATTATCTCTATGCTTGAAAATGCCGAAAACCTTTTGTTTCCCGGAGATAAACGTGACAGACCAAACATTAGTTATAAAATTGAAGAAGGATCCGTAAGGCATATACTCAAGACTTCAATTCAGTTTATTATAGGTTTTAATGCTATAATTGGTCAAGTCAGCCAAGTTCAAAATATAGACTTCCTGGACTTAAATACTGCCAAAGCTTTTGAAAATATACAAGACATAGCTGCTAAAAAGGACTATGTTTTTTCTATAAAAACATCTCTTGACAATACAAACGAAGTAAAACTCGATAAAACCACCAAATATCATAGAACAGAAGCAATTTGGGCAGACGCCGAATTTTATTTTTATGGAAAAGTAACCAATGCCGGGGGTAAGGACAAAGCAAATATTCATGTATTCACAGAAGAACTAGGAACAGTAAGAATTCAAACGCCAATTAGTTTTCTTGAGCAATATGATGAAAACCTGCTTTATAAAACATTCGGAATTAGGGCAACAGGAAAACAACATTCTGAAACAGGTGAAATTGATACTACTACTTTAAAATTTATAGACTTAATTGACTATCAACCCAAATACGATGAAGTATACCTAAAACAGTTAAGGGATAAAGCAAAAACTTCATGGCTGGGAAATATTAATAGCGAAAATTGGCTAAGAGAAATTAGAGGCGGATATGACGCATAAAGCTGTACTATTAGATACGAGTTTTTTTCTACGTTTTTTAAACGAGCGTGATCCGCTGTTCAAAAATGCTGACGGTTACTTTCGCTACTTTTTACAAAGAGAAATCACGATGATGATTTCTACAATATCAATTGCTGAATACTGTGTTGGTGGTGATGTTCATGAGCTTCCTTTGAGAAATCTCCAAATTGTGCCGTTCAACCTGGACCATGCAAAAAAGACTGGTGAGTTTGCTAAAATTGTATTTCTTAACAAAAGCAAACTAAAGTTAAAAGAGCGAAATATAATCCCAAATGATACGAAGCTTTTTGCCCAAGCCGACACTGATAAATCAATAGAATTTTATCTTTCTTCTGACAGCGAAAGTTTTAAGATATACAACATGCTAAAACAAGAAACTGTTACCTAGTTTCAATTTATCGATTTAAATACACCGCACCATCAAATTTTTGGACTGCTTGACTTATAAGGTAGAAGAACGAACCGCCTTACATGAACTGTGTAAAAAACCAAGAAAAAAAGTGATTTTTTTTATGGTTTAGCTCAACAGTAGTTTGGTTAAAAGATTTTTGCCCGTGCCGGTATAGAATCGCAGCCGTCGCTGGCTGTTTTCACCTGCGACTGAATGGTGAGTAAAAGGCTTTTTGCTGACCACACTGCTTTAGCCCAAGTAATGAGTTAGCATTCCAAACTTATTCATTCCTTGTTCGTAAAAATTTGCAGACGAATATCTGTATTCTTCGGGAAAAGTACAAAGCTTCCAATGTGGTTGGATGAGATTGGTGTGGATGTATTGTAACTTTTGTATAAACATATTTCTACTCCTTAGATCAATACTTAATGGGCGTCGTTCGCAGAACTTGTATTGTCGTTCGCTTGCCTGCACTTTAAATAGTTCCTGGGCTTTCGTGGCTGATTTTAGTAGCTCAAACTTCATCTGTTAGGCAGTATATTTTAAAAAGCTTTGCTGAACTTTTGTTCTTTCAAAATTGTCTTGAATTTGAACCTGCAGAAAATGAAGGTGAATATGACTTGGCATTAATACAAAGCCGTAAATGGCCACCCTACCGTCTTTTACGAGAAATGGCTAGCTGCTGATAACTATGTCTTTCAAAATGTCATTTGCCAATAGATGTTTCCCTGTCCGACTGACTAGGCGGGCACTACAGTATGGTTGCAATGAAAAATTGTGGGTAAAGATTGAAAGTAATTTCAGACATTAATGCAAAGAGAGAAATCGTTATAAAAAATTGAGTGAACACTATTCTATTTGGAACAGCAATCCTTATGTTTGCTTTATAGGTGCAGATGATAACACACTGCAACAGCGATACTACTAGTTTGAAATTCAGAACACCAACATGGGCAAAACAGTAGGCATTACGAGTTCCCTTATTTTTGAGCAGAATGCGTTAGTCATACTACCTAATTTGCATCATAATGTATACAATTTAGTGACTTTGGGATAAGCAATCCAATGATTTCCTGAATAAATTAATCAAGCCAAATCCAAGAATTATATTTTATCGTAAATAACACAATTCAGTTAACCCTAAAAAAATAAATCGATGAAAAAAAATCTTCTCGGAAAGATTGGCGCATTGGCCTATCTTTCTCTGTCTATGACAGCTTGCCAAAAAGATATGTCTTCAATTACTGAAAACAATGCTGAAACAACATCTGTAGCTATGAGCAGCAGAAACAATCCTAAAAGTATTGCTGCGGGGATTACATTTTATGCACTTGCTGGTAATACTTTAGACAAATATTCCACATCTGATCCTGAAAAAATACTGGGTTCTGCAATGATTACAGGTTTACAAGCAGGAGAAAGTATTTTAGGTATTGATTTTCGTCCACTGAACGGACAATTGTATGCCTTAGGAAGCAATAGTCGTGTGTATATTGTTAACCCCACCACCGGCGTAGCGACATTTGCTTTCTCATTTACAACAACTACGGGAATGACGGTATTATTATCAGGCACTTCATTTGGATTTGATTTTAATCCTGCAGCTGATCGTTTGAGGATAATCAGCAATACAGGGCAAAACCTTCGTGTTGTACCAGATAATGTTGCTGCTGGTGTTGCAGGCACTACTTTCGTCGATGCAAATATTAATCCAATGGGGGCTTCTGTAAATGGGGTTGCATATGATAATAATGACAATGACCCGGCTACTGCAACTGAGTTGTATGCCTTCGATGTTAATACAGATCTACTTTATGAAATTGACCCTCCCAATGCTGGAACTTTAGTTGAACCTGTACCCGTAAGTTTAAAATTGGAAGGTGATGGCGGATTTGATATTGCTCCAAGAAATGCAAATGTTACTAGTGATATTGGTCTTGCTTTATATGAGGTAAACAAAAAATCTACGCTTTTTCAAATAGACGTTGAAACTGGCGAAACAAGAATTTTAGCTAAGTATAAAAAGAATATAATGTACGCTGCATTGGCTATTAGCCCGGCTTTGTAAAAAGATATACTGTTTCTCGAATATTGTAAAGCCCTGGTACAACCCAGGGTTTTTTTGTAGACCAAGCTCCATCCAAATCTTAATTGGAAGCTGTAGGCATTTTTCGATAGTTATAGTTCTTTTTGCAAAGGCTACATAATAAGAAATTTTGCACCGTTTTAAATGGTGTTATAAAGTTTTCTTGAATACATTTCATGCTGTTTAGCCTGAAAAGAAATTGAATTAAATAATTGTTGCTTACATCACATTGCAACATCTTCTGATTAATACCGGTTACAGTCCATTTACTTCGCTAGAAGAAGCTTATAGAAATGATAAGCTGGCGGGCATTTATTTATCGGCATTAGCAATTGTTAGGAACAGCAGGAAACGCCTGTCTGTAAACACAACAGTCGCCATGCCTGGGCTTACGTGGCTGTTTTTAGTAGCTCAAACTTCATCTGTTGAGCAGTTTATTTTAAAAAGCTTTGCTGAAATTTTGCTCTTTCAAAATTGTCTTGAATTTGCCCCCGCAGAAAATAACGGGGTAGGCACATAAGGTGAATATGATTTGGCATTATTACAAAGCCGTAAATGACCACCCTGCCATCTATAAGGAGAAATTGTTAGCTGCAGATAACTACGATTTTCAAAATGTCATTTGCCAATAGATGTTTCTCTGTCCGACTGACCAAGCGGGCACTACAGTATAGTTGCAATGAAAAATTGTGGGTAAAGATTGAAAGTGATTTCAGAAATTAATGCAAAGAAAGAAAATCGTTATAAAAAAATTGAGTGAATACAATTCAATTTAGAACAGCAATCCTGATGTCCGAATTATAGTTGCAGATGATAACACCCTACAGCGGCAATACTACCAGTTTGAAATTCGGAACACCAACATGGGCAAATTTTTTTATCTTTATTCAGTGGCAGTTAGTCGGGGCGGACGGAATTATTGCCCCCACTTCGGCATGCCCTGTGTTTAGCTGTAAGTTTATGAGAAACATCCTACTCTTAATGATATTATTTTTAGTTTCTTGTACAAGTACTAAGTTATTATATGAAAGATTCGACTATGAAATTTCAAATTATGATATAGCAAATGTTGACACACTTGTTGACATAGGTTGTGGATACACTTATAACGACAGATACATATCAAGTAAATTTCAAAAATTACATTTTATTCTAGAAGATTTACCAAAGGATATATGGGGTAATGATCTGGAAAAAGCTTTGATAGAATATGTTAAGAACTCAACCATCGCACCAGCTTTTGGAACAAATTCAAAAATAGTTATTGGAACCACTGACTCAATACCTTTACAAAGTGGACAATATGAAAGAGTACTATGTCGAATAACTTTGCATGAATTTTCAAACAGAGAAAAAATGATTTCAGAACTCATAAGAATATTAAGTCCGACTGGCACTTTGATAATTGTTGAAAAAATATCCTCTTACGAAGGAGAATTGGACAAATCTTGTAAACAACGTTATCTAACTAAAGAAAATGTCATTAAGGCTTTTAGTAATTTAAAATTGGTGGATACCATTCCACTACACCCCTTATCTAAGAAAGGATTTCTTTTTAAGTTCACGAAATAACCTACAGCTAACATGACCTGTGTGAAAAACCAAAAAAATCGCTTTTTTTTGGTTTAGCTGAACAGTAGTTTGGTTAAAAGATTGTTTTGTTTTTCGCCACAGCAAACACTTGTTTCAGAAGCTTGTTGCACACTGCTAGCAATGTTTGTTTGCCATCTTTCCATTGGTTCTTAATTGTACACACAATACCTTGCAGAAGCGCTACCATTGACAGTTCATTCTTTACATATGAATTCATTTTTATGGAGCGTAGTAATCTGTAATTCGCTAAACCTAAGACTTATTTTCTACTGATTTTTAAGGTCAACCAATACATTTGAATTGCAACTTCCGTTAATATGGGGAGCTCAAAAATAGGCATGGTAAAAAACTAACCTTTTTTATGAGAGTTAGTTTTCCAAAAATAACAATAGGATAAAACTACACAACAACAGCAAAAACGACGGTTTTACCAATAAATACTGACCTGGGCAAATGAAAGCTTTATTTGAAGCAGGAAAAATGAAGGGAAAGCAATAAAATTTGCCATTTAATTGCAGATTGAAGATTTATTATACACTTCTTTTACTTTTACACAATGCACAAACTATTTCTTCTTTTCATGTTTTGTTTTGTTTGGGTATTGACATATGCACAATCGTTTTGGATAGAACCTGACAAAGTTTATTACACAGGAAAAGATTCTGCTTTGATTTCCTTTTTTAGTGGAAATGGTTTTTCGCTAAACGCAACTGAAATAAATCAATCATCCATAAAGTCCATTTTATATTGTAATGGATATGAACAAAAGAAACTAGTTTTCTCAGACTCGATCGTTGCTGGTTTTTTGATGCCGTTAACCTCAAATGCCACGCAGAAAATATGCGTAGACGTCCAATTTGATGATATGATGTTTTCCGCAGAAGATTTCAACAAGCTTTTAATAGACAACGGACAATTATTAGACTTGCAACAAAGAGAAACCAACAATCAAATGAACGCCAATGCCGTCGTAAAAAACCTGGTTTCTGCACAAACAATTTTACAATCTAGAGATAGAGAAAATGAATTTTGTTTTCAACAAGCCTCAGACAAGCTTCAGATTGTTCCGCTGGTCAATCCTTATAATTCACAGCAATTAAGGGTATACCAGTCAGGGGGTACTTTTGTTATGGATGTTGGGTTTACCATTTTATTCAATGGAGAACCTTTACGAAAATCCAAGGTAAACTTTTGGAAAAGATATGCCAACGGAAAGTGTGAGCAAACCATCTTGTATACGAACAAAAAGGGTATTGTTACACTGCCTGTAGTATCTCCCGGAACATTTATGCTTACTTGTGGTTTATTGAAAAAAGAAAACAATTTCGATGCTACGTCTTGGGTTAACTACTCTTCTACTTTAACCTTTCTGGAAAAAGGTAATTTTTTCATAAAAAAATAACGTGGATACTGATGTGAAACGGTTTTTATAAGTGGAACCGATAAACCCTATTAAGGTTTTGTAAGGAAACTATTTTGGATTAACCAAGTATTTAGGATGCAAAAACCCTATCATCACTTTTATTTTATTCCCTTTTCTAACCCACGATATTAATCATCTTTTACCTAGCAGTAAAAGCGTACCTTCACAGGAACTATATTTTTTCAATACCCAAATAATAATATCATGCAAGAATTAATTAAGCAACTCACAGAAAAGTACAACATTACAGAAGAGACTGCAACCGGTGTCGTTGATACGGTTAAAAACTACTTGAGCACAGAGGCTTCTTCTGGCAGTATGCTGGATAAAGCCAAAGATTTTGTAGAAGATCATATACCCGATGGCTTCAAGGAAAAAGCAGGCGAACTAAAAGAAAAAGCAGAAGATATGCTGGAAGATGCAGGCGAAAAACTGAAAGGTTTCTTCAAAAAATAAAATGGTTGTACTTACTAACTCAGCTAAGCTCCTCAACACATGAGGGGCTTTTTATTTTTATCCCTTCAGCAATTCCTCCCAATATTCAGCTGCACGTCGAGTGTGTGGAATCACAATCGTTCCTCCCACAATATTTGCTACGGCAAAAATCTCATACATCTGCTCAGTAGTAATACCCAATTCATGACTTTTTCCCAAATGATACTTTATACAATCATCGCAACGTAAGACCATACTGGCAACAAGACCCAGCATCTCCTTTGTTTTTTTATCCAATGCACCTTCATCATAGGTATTGGTATCCAGATTCCATAGCCGCTTCATCACTAGATTATTCTTACTGAGGATAACCTCATTCATCCGTTCGCGGTAATCATTAAATTCATCTACCAGATTGCTCATAAAAAAAATTTAAACAAATTTACGCCTGTTGGCTACATTAATATTTATCAATAATATTTTCTAAAAAAATCTCCATGTGTTTTTTTATTTCATTAACTCTGGATCGGTGATTATTTACCATAACCGAAAAACTCAACAGCCGGTTTTTCTTTGTAATTAAATAACCACTAAGTGACAAGTTATTAGTCAAAGATCCTGTCTTTGCCCAAATGCTTTTTTCATATCCTTTGTACCATCCTTGTAATGTTCCTTCATTTCCTGAAGGCAACAATACTTTTAATCTTTCCATTCCATAATCAGCATTCAGTTTATTGAGTACCCAAATGAGGTCCTGAGGTGTAAACAGATTATACCGGCTAAGACCACTGCCATCTGCCCATCTTGGCTCTTGTGGCAATGACCTAAAATCAGTTTTTAGTAAGGTATCTATCATCCGAATATCATTCATTTCACCAATGAATTCGTTAGCAGCCATCAACAGCGTTTGTTCTGCAAAAAAGTTGTCGCTTCGGTGCATCATGATGGCGAACAAAGAATCCTTTGGTTGAGAATACACAGGAAAACCTTGTCCATTTTCTAATGGATTGTATGTTGTCAGGACTATTTTGTGAATCGTGTCAGACAGATAGCGACTGGCAAATATTCCGCTATTGAGCGACATAGTAATTTTTTTCACGGGCTCCGTATCTCCCTTTGTTGTGTCTATATTGTAAATGTGTCCCCCGGGATCTCTTGTCACTTCCCATTTTTCTCCTGGCTCAGGTTTTCCAATTACAAATGGTTGAATTGATTTTGGTACAGTTGACATACTATCTCCAACATAATCATATATTATCGTTGCTATATTCCCATACATTGGAAAGGGATCCCGTTCAGCACTAAATGGAAGTTTATAATCATCCCAAGCCCAACCGGAGCCTAGCGGTTTAGAAGCAAATGGAGTAAGGAGCCGAATAACACTTATTTCTTTTTGCTTCAGGAAACTGAACAACGGCTGATTTTTAAAGTCAGGATGCAAAAAAGTGGGGTCACCGGCTGCCTGTACAGTTGCTGTTTCATGATCAACTTCAACACGGGCGGCAACCAAACTATCGGGAAGATATTTTAGCCCTGCAAATAAAGTGAAAAGTTTAACGTTGCTGGAAGGAATAAAATAATGATCACCGTTAAAATCATAAAGGTATTGGTGATTAGAAATATCATAAATATTGATGCCAACGTGAGCCGCTTTAAACAAAGTATCATTTAATAAAAAAATATTTGCCTTATTAGATAGTTGATTTGTTATTGTACAAGAAGGCAACGTAAAAAAAGCAACCGAAACAACACAAACAACAAAATACTTTACACTTCCATTCTTCATTCATTGAGGTTTTATGTCTAGTGGCTCATATTGGTTCCATTGAAATTCTTTTGTTGAAACATATTTTGAATGACATTATCGGACGACTGATTTTTTTCAGCCATCATTTAAACTATGTATAATTCTCTTTTCATACTATAGGTCATCAAATTGATACAATGGATCTAAGTGGTCGGCATGTCCCATTTCACAAAGTGGTTTAATTATGCCATCATTTAAGCTATAAACCCACCCATGCAAATAAGGCCTTTGTTCATATTTCCAAGCTTTCTGTACTATACTTGTTTTTGCCAAATTCGTTACCTGTTCTAGAACATTCAATTCTATCAGGCGGTCCAATCTATCCTCCTCCTTGGTTTGATAATCAATTTCGTCTCTGTGAATTCTGTAGACATCTTTTATGTTTCTGATCCACTTATTAATTATCTCATAATTATGTGATGACATGGCTGCCTTTACTCCCCCACACCCATAATGCCCACAAACAATTATATGCTTCACTTTTAAATGATGAACAGCATACTCTAGTACTGCCAACAAATTAAGGTCTGTATGAACAACCATATTAGCAATATTTCGGTGAACAAAAATCTCACCCGGATCGGTACCTGTAATTCTATCGGCAGGTACCCTGCTGTCACTGCATCCAATCCACAAAAACTCAGGGGTTTGAACTTTCGACAAACGGTGAAAAAATTCAGGATCTTCTTTTAAAACACCCTCCGCCCACTCCTTATTGTTTTGTAATAACCGATGATAGGATTTTAATAATTTCTCTTTTTTCATAATTATTGATTTGTATTAAAATATTTGAATTTTTTAAGTTGCCATAATAATTGTTGCATGCTAGTGCAATGACTTTACATGACTATTGTTTTCCTCATTATATTGCGTTTTCATACCAACAACTTTTACAGTTATCTTTTTTTCTACTGATTGCACATTCGTGAAATCTTTGATTAATTCTAGTACATCAAAATCAATAAAAGTAGAGTTGTCAGCATTGATAATAACTGTTGAATTCTCCGGTATATCTGCTAATGTTCTTTTTATACTGGCTTTGTTTAAAAATGAAACTTCTTCAGCAAGCCTAATGGTAATAACATCACCTGCATGATGATCTTCCTTGTGAAAATGATAAGCATTTTTGAAATTACTCTTCAAAATATAAAAAATACTGATGGCTAATCCAATCAAAACACCAATTAGCAAATCGGTAAATACTATAGCTATTATGGTAGCTACAAAGGGAATGAATTGGTTCAATCCGTTTTTATACATTTCCTTAAACAGCGATATTTTTGCCAATTTATAACCGGTAAGCAACAAAATAGTTGCTAAAGATGCCAAAGGAATAAGATTTAAAATGGGACTTAATAATAGAATGCTAATCAATAAAAAAAGACCATGAAGAATAGCAGATATTTTTGTTTGTGCGCCGGCATTTAAATTTACTGAACTTCTTACAATAACTGAAGTAATTGGGATACCGCCTATAAGACCGCAAATTACATTTCCTATTCCTTGTGCCACTAACTCCCTATTTGGCGATGCCTGCCTTTTGTGAGGATCAAGGTTTTCTACAGCTTCAAGATTCAGTAAAGTTTCAATTGAAGCAATAACAGCAATAGTAAAGGCTACACCCCAAACTTGCGGATTGTTGATACTGGTAAAATTGGGCAATGTAACGATGGAATGAATACCCTTAAATGCTGGTATACTAACCAAATGCTCAGAAGAAATAGCGATAGAAGGAAAAGAAACTTTAAACAGGTAATTTAGCAGTACACCCAACAATACAACAAACAAAGAAGCTGGAATAAATTTCACTTTTTTCATGGGCGTTTTGTCCCAATTCAACATAACAAGAATAGACAAGAAGGATATAATGATTGCACCCCATGAAAAATAATTAAAAATGCCAAGCAATTCAGAAAATGTATTTTCTCCATCCTTCTGAAAAAAAGTAAAGTCGTCTTCTGTATCCCTATCAAAACCAACAGCATGTGGTATTTGCTTTAAAATAAGGATGATCCCAATAGCTGCCAACAATCCTTTAATTACATTGGTAGGAATATAATTAGCAATAAAGCCTCCTTTAAAAATACCTGCAACCAATTGAAAAACGCCTGCAAGTACCACTGCCATCAGAAAAACATCAAAACTTCCCAATTTAGTAATTGAAGTAAGTACTACAGCTGCCAATCCTGCTGCCGGACCGCTAACGCTTGTATTCGATTGGCTTAATAGTCCTACGAATATTCCGCCAACAACACCAGAAATAACGCCTGACAATAGTGGAGCTCCACTAGCCAATGCCACACCTAAACACAATGGCAATGCTACCAAAAAAACTACAACTGATGCGGGTATATCAGACCCCGCATGCTTAAAATATTTCTTCATGAAAAAGTTTTGTCCAAAAAGTTTGAATTTCATTTATCACTTAATAAGTGAAAATACCAGATAATTAAAGTGTATCAGGTGGGGGATTAACTATATCGATAGAATAATTAGCGGGTATCTGATCTGATTGGTTAATGTAAGAAATAGCTGAATTAATTGGTAAACAATAGCTTACTAGCTGAGTGGAATTGGTTACAAATGGACTCTGGAACTCAATGGTATCTTCCAAACTTTTTCCATCTGTACTGTCAAGAAGGATTTCAGTACATTGATTGTTGCTTAATACCTTTACAAGCATGGTTATAGATGATATTTGCAAAAGCATTATCAGGCTAAAAAGGAACGCTATAATCTTGAAGATTTTCATCCAGATTTGCAAAATACTATTAATAAATACATTAACGCCAATAATAGCATGTCATTAACTAAAAGATTAATTAATAAAAATCTCTTGAGAAACACATGATTTTATTAATAAATTGATCGATTAAATATTTAACCCACCGCAAACACTTATTACTTGTCCGGTTATATAACTACTCATATCGCTGGCAAGGTATAAGGTGGTGTCGGCAATTTCTTCGGCACTGGCAAAACGGCCTAATGGAATTTTTTCTAAGAATGATTTTCCTGCTTCTCCCTCTTTCAAATAATGTGTCATATCTGTTTCCACAAAACCCGGTGCTATGGCATTACATCGGATGTTTCTACTTCCCAACTCAAGTGCTACCGATTTGGTAAACCCAATTATTCCAGCTTTTGATGCTGCATAGCTGCTTTGTCCGGCATTTCCTCTTACACCAATAATAGAACTCATGTTGATAATGCTGCCTTTCCTCGCTTTCATCATTGGCCTGATTACCTGTTTGGTCATATTAAATACACTCTTCAAATTTATCATCATTACTTCATCCCATTGTTCGGGTGTCATTCTGAGAAGTAAATTGTCTTTGCTAATACCTGCATTATTTACACAAACATCTATATTGCCAAACTCTTTCACTACATCATTAACCATGGTTTCGCATTGTTCAAAAATCCCTGCGTTGCTTTTGTAAGCTTTTGCTTTTACCCCAAATGCAGATAGTTTCTCTTCTAGGAGTTTCGCTTTTTCATCACTGCTCACATAAGAAAATGCAATGTTGGCGCCTTGCTCAGCTAGTTTTACTGCAATAGCCTCTCCAATGCCACGACTGGCACCTGTTACAATGACTGTTCTTCCATCAAGTAGTTTCATGACTGTAGATTATTAGTAAATAGTATAGCAAATGTAAATGAAAATCATTTTGTTCATACTTCTTGCAACATCCATCCCGTTTTTAATCCTTATTTATTGAATAATAGAATTTGTAAAGGCGGTTTGCTTGTTTTACAACAATGGAATGTAGTCCCTGTTAAAACCTAACCTTGAGACGCATTCATTCTATCAAATGCAATCTTCAATTCTGCAGGGTTAGCATTTACCATTGCTTCGCTAAAACCAAAGGTGAGTGTTGTACTTCCTTGCTTCAACTGATTGAAAATAGATTCAATAAAATCGCCAACCGGTGGCGCAAAATCATGTAGCCCCTTGCCACCAAGATCTGTATTGAGCGCAGGCGGTACAATTTCAATTACCTCTATTCCTTTGGATTGCAAAAGATGCCGAAGCGATAAAGTAAATGAGTGAAAGAAAGCCTTAGTGGCAGAATAT
Source organism: Segetibacter sp. (assembly GCA_031383285.1). Classification (GTDB taxonomy): domain Bacteria; phylum Bacteroidota; class Bacteroidia; order Chitinophagales; family Chitinophagaceae; genus Segetibacter. The sequence continues at coordinate 1,006 of JANMZN010000157.1, read as the reverse complement.
ACAGGCACTTTAGTAAGCGGAACAAATGATAAACCTGACGTGACATTCATTATGGTTTTGAGTGCGGGCAATTGAATAAACAATGAAACCAGATTAATAGGTGCTTCAAAGTTGATCGCTATTTCTTTTTTTGCCTGTTCAAAAAAATGGTCATCATCAATATTCATCCAATGCTGAATGCCTGCATTATTGATAAGAACGCTCAGATTGCTGTGGTGTTCTACAATCCATTGATGGAGTTCAACTCTTTCTTCGGCTACAGAAAGGTCACATTTCCTTGTAATTACTGATGGATATTTTTGAGAAACTTCATCAAGTATTTTTTGTCTTCTGCCACAGATGATGACGCTATTATTTTCAGCAATAAACCTTTCCGTCAGCCCTAGTCCAATACCGCTTCCGCCGCCAGTAATGAGAATCTTATTTTGTGAAATATTCATTTGTATTTTTCGTTAAAAATAGACAAAGCTGAATAGAAACCTATTTCCTTATTATAATAATAAAAAAGCCTCTCTGCTGTGCAGAAAGGCTTTTAAAAGAGGGGGGCTCCACCCAATATATGCGGTACAGCCCTTCTTCCCAACTTCAACCGAGGTTACATAAATCTTATTAAAAGCATATCGCTAATTCCAGTTGGAATTTCAGTACTATTTATATTTTTTACAGTTGCTTTTGTTTTTTCAGGAGCTGCTGCCGGAGCAGGTTCGTAGCGATAGCCTGGCGTATCCGACTTTTTCAATTCCTTATCTATTTCCATTAATTCTTTCATCTTTTCTTCTTTCTGCTGCTGTAGCTGCTCTTTGCTTTTCTTAAAATTCTCTAGTACATTTTCTTCGTCTTCATTGTTCCACTCATCGCTGTCATCTTTTAGCTTGTCTACTCTTTTCAAACCCTCAGTAGTCATTAAATAATTTACATTGTGTCTAAAGCTATATGCTTTTGTTTCAATATTGTTTTCCCAGTCCCAATAATCATTCCCGCTTCCAAAATCCACGAGGACGTCTTG
>JANMZN010000073.1:0-4300 GCA_031383285.1 Segetibacter sp. | reverse complement strand
AGGTACAAGTGGCCACAATCCCGGGTGCCCTCCTCACCGCTTGTCACAAAAAGTTGCATTGGAAAATGGAATAGACTTGTCAAGTATCAGGTGCAGAAATTTTACGAAGTCGGATATAAATATGTGCGACAAAATCTATGTAATGGACGAAGATAATTATGCCGATGTAAAACGAATAAGTGGTTCAGCGTGGGATGAGCAGAAAGTAGATTATTTACTCAATGAAATATTCCCAGGGAAAAATAATATTGTAATGGATCCTTGGTATGGCGGAGAAGAAGGTTTTTATGAAGTATATGATTTGATTGATAAAGCCTGCAATGCTATAATAATGAAATATGGATCATGATAAGAAATCAGCAATTTAAAACTAAAATAGGAAAGCTGTTTTGCATAAAAAAAATTAGAAGATAACAATGAAACCGTCACTACCACAAGGAACAAGAGATTTTTCAGCTGAAGTAGTCAGTAAGCGAAACTATATTTTTAATACCATCCGAAGTACGTTTAAGCTTTATGGTTTTCAACCTTTGGAAACACCGGCTATGGAAAACATGGAAACCTTAATGGGTAAGTATGGAGAGGAAGGAGATAAACTGATTTTTAAAATACTTAATAATGGGCTAGACAATCCAAACAAACATGAACAAGCTACAAAAGATTTTGAAAAAGTATTAGGAGGCAAGAATAACAAAGGGATTACAGAAAGGGCTTTGCGGTATGACCTAACTATACCTTTTGCCAGATATGTAGCAATGAATCATGGCCAATTGACACTGCCATTTAAACGATATCAAATACAGCCGGTTTGGCGAGCAGATAGACCGCAACGTGGTAGATACCGGGAGTTTTATCAATGCGATGCAGATGTGGTTGGCAGTGATAGTCTTTTGAATGAAGTTGAACTTGCTTGTATTTACAGTCAAGTCTTTGACAAATTGGGATTAGATGTAGAAATAAAAATAAACAGCAGAAAAATATTGGTTGCCTTAGCTGAATTATGTGGTGGAGCCGATAAGATGATAGACATTACAATTGCCATAGACAAACTTGATAAAATTGGGGTTGAAAAAGTAAAAGAAGAACTTACTCAGCGAGGACTAACCGAAACTCAAGTATTGACGATAGAACAATACCTGAACATAGCAGGAAATAATGCTGAAAAACTTTCATCTCTTGGAACACTTTTAGGTGACTCTACAATAGGAAAAGAAGGGATTGACGACATAAATTATATCCTCAACTTTCTTCCAGAATCTGTACTTAAAAAAGTATCAACAGATTTCACCCTTGCCCGCGGATTAAACTATTATACAGGGATAATTTTTGAGGTAAAAGCCAACCATGTACAAATGGGCAGTATTGGAGGTGGTGGAAGATACGATGACCTTACAGGATTGTTTGGCGTACCCAATGTGCCCGGTGTAGGCATTAGCTTTGGCGTAGATCGGATTTACGATGTAATGGAGGAACTGAAGTTGTTTCCTTTAGAAATACAAGGAGGAACTAAGATACTATTCTTCAACCTTGGGGAAGCTGAAAGCAAAGCAGCATTTGTGATAATGCAACAAGTACGTGCCGAAGGTATAGCAAGTGAAATTTATCACGAAAACATAAAATTTGATAAGCAATTTAAGTATGCAGATAAAAAGGGAATTCAGCATGTTGTGATATTAGGTAGTAAAGAATTATCAGAAGCGACCTGCACTTATAAAAACTTACAAACCGGTGAACAACAAAATATGGCTCAGGTAGCTTTTGTACAATTTAGCAAAGGGATATAATTACAAATAGAAGGCAGCTGATTATAAATAAATTATTTTGGGCTAATAATAAATGACAGTTTATGAATAATATTCCATTTACAACCATTGATTGGGTAGCTGTTGAAAAAGTGGAACACAAAGGCGAACAAGGAACATCATTCTGGCAAACCCAAATTTTTGATGGAATAAGAACAAGAATTGTCGAATATTCCAAAGGCTACATTGCAGACCATTGGTGCACAAAAGGTCACATAGTTTACTGCCTTGAAGGATCTTTTTCAAGTGAATTGGGAAATGGAGAAATCTTCATCTTAACCAAAGGAATGAGCTATATAGTGTCTGATGAACTTAGTTCTCATAAATCCACCACTACAGATGGTGCTAAGCTGCTGATAATAGATGGGGATTTTTTAAGTAAACAATAGATCCATGGATAGCCATCAAATAACAATAGCAACCTACAATAGCGTAGCTAAAATCTATCAGGATAAGTTTATGGATTTGGATATCTACAACCATACCTATGATAGTTTCCTGAAATTTCTTAATAATTCAAATGCTACAATATTTGAAATAGCATGCGGACCAGGTAATATTGCCAGATATCTTTTATCAAAAAAACCAACACTAATAATATCGGGAATAGATCCTGCAATTAATATGGTTGAATTGGCAAATGCCAATAATCCAACTGCGCGTTTTAGTGTAATGGATTGTAGAGATATTGAACAGTTAGCAGAAAAGTATGACGCTATTGTCTGCGGATTTTGCATGCCCTATATATCCAAAGCTGAATGCGAAAAATTAATAAAAGATTGCCATCAACTATTACAAAGTGGAGGAATATTGTATTGCAGTACCATGGAAGGAGATTATGCCACGTCCGGTTTTGAAACAAATAGTGCTGGCAACACCATATATATTTATTATCATGAGGAGGCTTATTTAAAGAATGCCCTACTGAATTACAATTTCGAGATACTTGAGTTTACCAGGCAGCCCTATACAAAATCTGATGGCTCAATGGTGAATGACCTATTTTTCATTTCAAGAAAGAAATAATAAAGCGATTCAAGGTCTAGGATTTATGATAGTTAAAGGTCATTAAACTACCCCCCCCTTAACTCCATTTCTGAATCATTTGCTTAACCTGCAAAATCGTGAATGGCTTAGTTATAAAATCTTTCATCCCAACATTAAAGCAAGCTTCTTTATCTTCCGCCATTGAATTTGCTGTCATGGCTATAATTATTGGTTTTACACCCTCCAATAAATTACTAAATATTTTCTTGGTTGCATCAATTCCATTCATCTCGGGCATTTGAATGTCCATAAAAATGAGATCATACTTCTTCAAATTACATTTCTCAACAGCATCCCTGCCATCTTCGGCTACATCCACTTTATAGCCAATCTTTTCAAATATCTTGGCTGCAATCAACTGATTCATCATATTGTCTTCCGCAACTAGAATGTTCAAGGGCATAAATTTGAATTCTTCTTGTACACTTTCCAATTGACCTCTATCTTCAAATGGTTGTATTGTTTCCATTGGGATCACAAAGCTAAAAACCGAGCCTATCCCCTCTTCGCTTTCTACCCAAATACTTCCATTCATTAATTCGACCAAACTTTTGCAAATAGAAAGCCCAAGCCCAGATCCACCAAATTGCATAGATGGCGAGCCCTGAGTTTGGTAAAATGGTTGAAAAAGATGTTGAATGTTGACCTTGCTAATTCCGATGCCTGAGTCTCTTACACTAAACTGGATCGCTTGCATACTTCCAACTTTTTCTTTGCAAGAAACAGTCAATTCAATCATCCCGTTTTCGGTAAACTTAATTGCATTTGTAATAAGATTCACCAGCACTTGTTTTAGCCTGCTTTCATCTGCTAAAACAAAATTTGACACATCAGAATCTATCGTATATTCCAACTTAATTTGCTTCCTGAGGGCTTTAATTCTAGGAGTGGCAATCCTAATTACTTTATCAATCAGTTGACTTAGCTTTACAGGCGTATATACAAGTTCTAACTTATTGGATTCTATTTTTGACAAGTCCAATATTTCAGAAACAATATCCAACAAAAGGTAACTACTTGCTTCTAATGTTTCTATCATTTCCTTTTGATGATCTAATATTTCATTCTCCTGTAAAAGCTGAGAAGCTCCAATTATCCCATTCAATGGCGTTCTGATTTCATGACTCATAAAAGCAAGAAATCTTGATTTTGCTTCAGTTGCTTGCTCAGCTTGCTGTTTTGCAATTGTCAGGTTGGTCATTGAAATATCAAGCAAGTTTTTCTTCTCCTCTAGTTCTATTTTATCATTCAGATAGGTTCTCTTGAACACACTAATCATAGATGCAGTGAAAATGAGAAAGATGAGACAGCTCGAGATAAGATCATACTCCATTTGAGCTTCGTCAGTATACTGAAATACCCACTCTGGATGCATTTTTTCAAGCGCTATCTGAAAAACCATAGTTGCGCAGATCACTACAGTATACAATAGTTGCTTGGACTTATCTATC
>JANMZN010000101.1:0-9181 GCA_031383285.1 Segetibacter sp. | reverse complement strand
CTTGCCAATATTTACAAGGATAAAGCACCTGCAACAGGAAGCAAAGAAGTTCCTGCAAAAGTTCAGGTTGCTCAAACACCGGCAATTGCTCCAACGACGAATGCCGTTCACTACAAGTAATAATAAAAATTTATTAATTTTCCTAAAAGCCCTGCTGTAAATACAGTGGGGCTTTTTATTTGCAATAATGAAATACCATTCATAACCATTTGTACATTTACATTCTAATGAAGCACCTATTTTTCATTCTTTTTCTTTTATTCATTTCTTGGGAAAGCTATTCCCAAGATTCATTAATTATTCATGAATACCAAATAGCTGAAACAAGAATTGTAATAGAAGATCGCTGTTTTTCTCCATGTAAATCCAATATCATTTTTGTGCACCTACACGACAATGAATATACAAGCCTTGAGGTAGCTAATGAGTACTTATCAGCGAATGGAGGCCGGTTGGTACGCTTAAAAAATGCGAATGAAAGAATTGTAGAGACTGTATTGGGAACAAACAGCTATTGCTTTGACCCAAACCGCATTTATAGCAAAGAAGGGATTAGTGCATCGGTGCTTAACTGGACAGATATTACGCACCCTGTTATAACGAGCAGTATTGTTGATTTTTCAAGCCAGTTTCTTCAAAATTTTATTGATTCAAAAAAATTAATTGTTTCGCTTCACAATAATACTGATACTAATTATTCTATTATTCAAGTGCAAAAAGCACTTTGGGCTAATCAATATTCTGGCAAAATCTATATCAATCAAGAAATGGACGAAGACGATTTTATTCTAACTACAGATAGTACCATTTTTAACCGTATCGCTGCAAAAAACATTAATGTAATTTACGAGTTTGCTCAAAATATTTCAGATGATGGATCTTTGTCAGTTTATGCGGGCAAAAGGAAAATTCCTTACATCAATATTGAAGCCCAGCATGATCACAAATTGGAACAAATGGCGCTATTAAGTGCGCTTGACGAAATCATAAAAGAATATACAAAGCTTCCTTAGCGTTTTATTATTAAGGAACATCATTAACCGGAATTTTATTTCTACCAAGCAAATATCCAACTTTAATAGTAAAAGAAAAGTATCTATCATTGGTACCAGGGCTTCCCCTTGTTTTTCCGGTAAGGTCTTTTGTTGGCAAAAGTTCCCGGTACCTATGCGCAAGTAGTATCCTTTGACTAGTCATGAGTATTGAAGGATCTACATAGGTTGTACTCACATCATCTAAGTAATCAGTGGTGGTTAATCTGTAAATTCCTTCGAAACGAAAATTAATCTTAGCAGAGTAATCATACTTGATGCCAAAACCCATAGGAAAGCACCAAGCCTTTTCGCCATACTCCTTTCTTTTAGGAAATTCTACAGAATTTTGCCCTTCTGTGTGCAAACTTCTTAATGAAACCCACTGACTATCGTACATTGCTTTTGGAAAATAGGAAAACAAACCAAAACCAGCCAAAACATAAGGCGACAATGCCGGAAGTTCTTCTTTATTGAGCAAAGCCAATGGATAAAACTGCCCAGTTAAGGTAGCTTCGAAAATACTGCTTTTATAACTAAGGTTCCTAAAAACTACATATGGAGTATTGCTTCTCGAGTCCATACCGCCAACAACACCTCTGGTGAACTCTAATCTGGCTCCAAATAGACTTTTGTACATTGCTCCAAAATAAAGTCCCATGCTCAAGTTTGAACAACCCCAATCGTAGTATCCCGGCGAAATAATGCTTCCACTTCTTTTACCTACATCAGTAGCTGCGTTCATTAATCCTACAGACAACCCGCCCTCTAACAACAAATCATTATCATAATACTTTTCGTTGTAGTAAAAATATTGGGCATAAGAAGTTACGGAAAGCAATATGAAGAGTAAAACTATGATTACTTGTTTCACGGACTACGATTAATATCCGTAAAAATAATAGGTATTATGCAATAAGACTACACCTCTTTTGCTATTGCCAAAAAAATCAGCAAAAAATTATAAAATAAAACTACCAGCTCGTAAGCCGGATTTTGTTTCTAAGCTATCATTTATCTGCGATGATGATTACTCAGCACCTGTTTCTGCCTACCCCGGATGGCATCCCTTTCGGGAACTTGAACGAGCAGCTCTCAATCACATCCTATACGTGGCATTTCAGCACCAAAGGTTTACCCCTAACGCCAATTACTTAGCGCTACCGTGAGCTCTTACCTCACATTTTCACCCTCATCGGGACGATTACCGCCCTGACAGTTATTTTCTGTGGCACTTTCTCTTTTCTGCCCTTCAGCAGAAAGCCGGCTATTCACCGGTAGGTTGCTATATGCTGTCCGGACTTTCCTCCCATGTTTCCAAAGGCGATAGCTCGGCTGGTAGTTTTTTATTTTAGATTTCAGTGTACAGGACTTGTTTGAAAGTGGTCAGTTAACAGTTATCAGTAGCCAACAACTTTGCAATACTGAATTTGGGTCAGAATATCACTCAACCAATCCTTATTTAAACAAAATCTCAGTGGCTCCCCACCCAAATCTTGGATCGTATTGATTGAAAAAAGATTTTACTTCTGACTTTGTTTTCAGCAATTCATGTATTTCTTCCTTCAACCTTCCCTTTCCAATTCCATGTATCACAATCAAATTCTTTTGGTAGTTGGCAACTGCTACCTCATACCACTTTTCAAATTCCTTTAACTGCCTTAAAATGATCTCATGATTGCTCATCCCTTTCCAATCGTCCACAATCTTCTCAATATGCAAATCTACAACACTTCTACTCTGTTCAAGGTGCTGTTTTGCATTGGATGCATCATAAATTTTGTATCCAGCTGCTGTCAACTTAGACATATCCAACTTATTGTCTACAAATTCTTTATCCGGATATTTATCTATTAAAAGAAAATTGATTGATGGCAAATTCTTTTCTTTCAATTCCTCTACTTTTTTAAAAAGCTGCTTAGGCTTTACCTTGTATTGTGCTTCTACATAGTCTGCCTTTCCCTTTTGTGGTTTCAACAAACTAAATTCAAAATCGAACGAAGGACTGTCATTAACATTCTCAAAAGGAATATCATTCAAATAAAAATCTTTGAAGGGAAGCAGTTCACTGGTAATTTCAAAATCAACTTTTCCAAAAAAATATAGCTTGTAGGTAAAATCATAAGCTGTCTCTGTTTTATTGACAACATAAATCTTAAACTTCTCTACCAATTCATCTCCGAAAATATCTGTATCAAATTTGGGGAACAGTAACAGCCAAATACCTTCCTCAACCTTAACTTCATCTCTCCTCTTTTCTTTTTGTACCTGATCTATGTACACTTTAGGCTTCCTCGAATCTGGAAACAATTTTTTGGCAGAAAAGCGTTTAAAATATGGAAAGTCTATCTGATCCATATAAGCAGGGAATTTAACTCCTTTAACTTCAATCAGTACCATTTTATCACTCATGATTTCCACCACCTTCCCTTCATCATTGCTGTGAGTAACTACAATATCGTCGCCTACCTGGTATTTCATTTGTTCAATAAAACATTTATTCTAGAAAAATATCCTGCAAATGTACCTGCACTTCTCATTATCTATACAGAAGTTTAGTTAAGAATTAAAAAGGTGTAGCTGAAAATTCTAAGAAATAACGAAAAAGCCCATTAGCCAAATGCAAATTTCTATTAATTAAGCCATGATCTGTTTACATTTATTCAAATTTAAAGTCCTAAATCTTTACATTTGCGATTATTTTGCAACCAGAAGTATCGCAGGTATGAAGAAAATTGAATTGGAAATAGTGGCGTTATCGCATAGTATTACTCAAACTCATTCCTATGCAGTAGTATTGGGCGAAATCAATGGACTTCGCAGATTACCAATCGTGATTGGCGGCTTCGAGGCGCAAGCAATAGCAGTTGCACTTGAAAGAATGCAACCAAGCCGCCCCCTGACCCACGACCTCCTTAAAAACTTCATGAACGCATATGGAGTTGATTTGCAAGAAATTATTATCAATGACCTTCAGGAAGGAATTTTTTATTCCAAACTTATTTGTATCAATGAACATGATACCATAGAGATAGACAGCAGGACAAGTGATGCTTTGGCATTGGCTGTCAGGTTCGGTTGCCCTGTTTTTACATACGACCATATTTTAGAAAGTGCGGGCATTTTGATGGAAGACTCCGGTACTGGGAAGAAGAAATTGGCCGGCGAACCCACTATTCCAACTACAACCTCTGATAGCAATAGTAATAGTGAATTGACCAATATGAGTTTGGAGGAATTAAATACCCTTTTGAATGATGTATTAGAGCACGAAGATTACATACGAGCTATTACAATAAGAGATGAAATACAAAAGCGGAAATTGTAATATAATTGGCTAATGGCATAATTAGATTGACACCCCATCAAATTCCAAAAAAACACCAGTTTGCTCTCTTTTCCAAATTGCAAGATCAACCTAGGCCTTCATGCTATCAGCAAACGTTCTGATGGCTACCACAACCTTGAGACAATTTTTTTTCCGGTAGCTCAGCAAGATGCATTAGAAATCATTGCTGCTGACCAACTCTCCTTTAAAGCTACAGGATTATCCATAAGTGGAAAGGATGAAGACAATCTATGCCTGAAAGCATATCAATTGCTCAAGAGCAAATTTCCGCAGTTGCCAGCAGTTTCTATTCATTTACATAAAACCATACCTATGGGGGCGGGTTTGGGAGGCGGAAGTGCAGATGGCGCATTTATGCTTACGCTTTTAAACAAAAAATTCAACTTAGAATTAACACAGCAACAATTGATTGCTTATGCATTGCAATTGGGAAGCGATTGTCCATTTTTCATCATAAATAAGCCTTGTTTTGCTGAAGGAAGAGGGGAAATATTATCTCCGATAAATCTAAGCCTGTCAGCTTATTCCATTTGCTTGGTCAATCCCGGAATTCATGTTTCTACTGGAGAGGCTTTTGCAAAGATCCAACCTAAACAGCCTAAAAAAAGCATATTAGAAATCATTCAACAACCGGTCAATACCTGGAAGGATGAATTGATTAACGATTTTGAAAAACCTGTTTTTGAGCATTATCCAACTATTGCAGCAATTAAACAAAAGCTTTATGAAGCAGGGGCGGTCTATGCATCAATGACAGGAAGCGGAAGTACTGTATTCGCCCTATTTGAAAAGGAAACTGTAGCCCACTTTAATTTCCCCGAGGAATATCGTATTCTTCGCATTCAACAATAATGAAGTATCAATACTCATTTAAACAATGCGTTGTATTCTTATCTATTTTTGACACATGAAAATCCAGTTCTGGACAATAGGCAAAGCTCATGAAACCTATGTAAAAGAAGGCATAGAAGAATTCACAAAACGAATATCCAAATATTACCCTGTAGAATGGAAAATTTTGCCTGCTGCAAGACAAACGGTAAATACATCAGCAATAGAAACAAAGAAGAAAGAAGCGCTAACAATAATGAATGCCCTTCTTCAAGACGATTACCTGGTATTGCTTGACGAAAAAGGCAAACAACTCAACTCACCGGACCTAGCAAAATTTATTGAAGCAAGAGGCAACAGTGGCATTCGAAATGTAATTTTTCTGATTGGTGGTGCTTTTGGAGTTGATGATCAAATTAAAAATCGGTCAAATTTTTCATGGTCATTATCATTGCTGGTTTTTCCACATCAACTTGTAAGGCTTGTACTATCTGAACAAATCTATAGAGCTTGTAGCATTATTCGAAATGAAAAATACCATCATGAGTAAGTTTAGATTAACTTGGCAAACTTTTTTCAACTTTACTTTCTTCCTTGAGCGTGTGAAGATTTCATGGGAAAAACCATTTTCAATTTTATTAAAAACAGATTTGGTATAACTTGCCAGATATATGAGTATTACAATTATAATAGCAGTACTAACCGTTGTTGTTTCAATTGCAGGATTTTACAACCAAAAAGTAGTTGACGACCTTATTTTTACTCCCCCCGCAATTACTAACCGAAACCAATGGTATCGCTTTTTTTCTTGTGCACTGGTACATGCAGATATCCCACATTTAGCGTTCAATATGATTGCATTCTATTCTTTTGGAGAAGCGGTGGAGAATGCATTTATTGAACTTTTTGGCAGCAGAGGTACTATTTTGTATATCCTTCTTTATACTGTTTCACAGTTTCTGTGCCTTTTTCCAACATACTTAAAAAACAAAGAAAATTATTACTATCGCAGCCTTGGGGCTAGCGGTGCAGTATCGGCTGTAATTTTTGCTGGCATCATGTTATTCCCACTTACAAAAATCTATTTGTTTTTTATACCAATCGGTATTCCTGGCTTTATTTTTGGGTTTCTTTATCTAGGAGTAACCTATTACCTCGATAGAAAAGGCGGAAGCAACATTAACCATTCAGCCCATCTTTTTGGAGGACTTGCAGGTATTATTTTGTTATTGGTCTTTTCGTTTTCGTTTTCAAACTATGATGTAATCGGAAATTTTCTGAGCCAGATACGAGATTTCATTTAATAAATAAACATTCCCTAAATACTTCAAAAGAACTACCTCTATAATAGATATGAAAAGACAAATAGCACTTTTTAAAACAACGATAAACATTTTTGTTTTATGTTTTATCTGAAGCCATTGGGTATCCAAATCAATGCTGACAATCAATAAAGTTTAATTACAAGAACCTTTTCAAAGACTTCCAAATACTTTGTAAAATAGAAATTGCTTGTTCATTTTTTTAGTGCTAACCCTTTGAAATGCAAGCTTTTTTAAAAAAAATCTACCAATTTATTATTTCACAGAAACTGGTTTTATACAATTAATTGAACACGGTTCATTACAAAAATTTTGGTTTTTAGAGTATTACTGTAATATTGCACCTGCCTTTATACCCAAGGTGTCCCATTTACAGAACATGTAAACACACATTTGTGGTACTAACGGCAAAAAAGAAATCGCACTAAAAAATTCGCATGAGCAAGAACCTGTTGATAGTGGAGTCTCCGGCAAAAGCTAAGACAATTGAAAAAATTCTGGGGAAAGATTTTGAGGTAAAAAGTTGCTACGGTCATATCCGTGATCTTGAAAAAGATGACATGGGCATTGATGTAAATAATAATTATAAGCCAAGATATAAAGTTCCGGACGAAAAGCTGAAAGTCGTAAAAGAGTTGAAGGATCTGGCAAAGAAAGCAAAGGAAGTTTGGCTAGCATCGGATGAGGACCGTGAAGGAGAAAGCATCAGCTGGCATTTGGCAGAAGAACTAGGATTGGATCCAAAAACAACAAAGAGAATTGTGTTTCATGAGATCACCGCCCCTGCTATTAAAAAGGCTGTTGAAAATCCGCGGTTCATCAATATGGATCTTGTAAATGCGCAACAAGCAAGGCGTGTATTGGACAGGTTAGTAGGGTTTGAACTAAGCCCGGTTTTATGGAGAAAAATTGGAAGCCAAGGTGGATTAAGTGCTGGCCGGGTACAAAGTGTAGCGGTAAGATTAGTGGTAGAAAGAGAACGTGAGATTAATCATTTTAATGTAGAAAGTAGTTATAAAATTGAAGCTCTTTTTGCGGCCAATGACATCAATGGGAAATCGGTAAATTTCAAAGCAGATGGCCCATCTAAAATAGAACAACAAGCAACTGCAGAAAAATTTCTGGAAAGTTGCAAAGGTGCCGATTATAAAGTAACCGACATTACAGTTAAGCCTGGAAAGCGTACACCTGCAGCACCTTTTACCACCTCTACTTTGCAGCAGGAGGCGAGTAGAAAACTTGGCTACAGCGTAAGCAAAACGATGCTATTGGCGCAACGATTGTACGAAAGTGGAAAAATCAGCTACATGCGTACCGACAGCATTAACCTGAGTGAAACTGCAATGGATAATATACAACAAGAGATCAAAAAAAGTTTCGGAGAAAAATATTACCAACCAAGGCACTTTAAAAATAAAAATGCAAGCGCACAAGAAGCACACGAAGCTATAAGGCCCACCTACATGGAAAATTCTTCTATAGATGATGAAGAAGGACGCCGATTGTATGAGTTGATCTGGAAGCGAACCATTGCTTCGCAAATGAGTGATGCCATTTTTGAAAAAACTACAGCAAAAATTGACATTTCCACCAATAAAGAAACCCTTGCTGCAGTGGGAGAAGTAATGAAGTTTGATGGTTTTTTAAAAGTGTACTTAGAAGGCAAAGATGATGACGATGATGAGAATGATAATGAGAATGAATCTGTATTGCCTCCTTTGAATGTAAACCAACTACTTGACTTCAGAGAGATGAAGGCTGTACAAAAATTCACCCGCCCAAATCCCAGGTACACAGAAGCATCATTAGTTAAAAAGCTGGAAGAATTGGGCATTGGCAGACCTTCAACATATGCACCTACCATCACAACTATTGTTAAACGCAATTACGTTGAAAAGCGAGACAAAGATGGTGTAAAAAGAGAAGTGAATATCCTTAGGCTGAGTAAGGACAATGCAATAAAAAAAGAAGTCCAAATTGAAAATACCGGTGCAGAAAAGGGAAAAATGTTTCCTACAGATTTAGGTATTGTAGTGACTGATTTTTTGAAACTCCATTTTGAAAAAGTAATGGATTACAGTTTTACTGCTAAAATAGAAGAAGAATTTGATGAAATAGCCGACGGCAAGACTAAGTGGAGTAGCATGATTGATGCATTCTACAAACCATTTCATAGTAACATAGAAGTAACCATGGAAACTGCCGGAAGAGCAGCAGGTGAAAGGGATTTGGGAATAGATGCGGAAACTGGCAAAAAAGTAATAGCCCGAATGGGTCGTTTTGGTCCTATGATTCAGATTGGCAGTACTGACTCTGAAGAAAAACCTCGATTTGCTAAACTAAAAGCTAACCAAAGCATAGAGACCATTTCTATGGAAGATGCAATGGAGTTGTTTAAACTTCCATTGGCACTTGGTGAGTACGAAGGAAAAGAAGTGGCGGTAAGTATGGGAAGATTTGGTCCTTATGTTAGATGGGGTGAAGAATTTGTTTCTCTACCAAAAGGCGTTGATCCTATGACCGTTGATATGGATAGGGCTATACAAATGATTACAGAAAAGCAAACCGCTGATGCTCCTATTGCCAATTTTCAGGATATGCCAGTAACCAAAGGCAAAGGAAGATTTGGCCCTTTTATTAAATGGAAT
>JANMZN010000076.1:0-27344 GCA_031383285.1 Segetibacter sp. | reverse complement strand
GTTTAAATCAAAAAACTGTAAAGTCTGGCTTAGGTCGGACTTTTTTTATGCCTCAATTTAACTTAATGGATTTCTCGGCGAAATTGACATTCATAATTTTTTTCAAGCTATTTTGTTTAAGTGGATATTTATGTTGGTGCGTTTTTGGCTTGGGGTTCAAATTCTCTCTAAGAACTTTTTATATTAAAATCAGCTCATTTTTTTCAACTGATTATTAATAATTGAATCAATAGCAGATTATTATTTCCTGAACTGACAAAATGCAAAACCCCCGATTTTTATCAGGGGTTTTTTACAATTTTCAAAATGATAATTTTATCCTTTCTCTGCTATCATATTTTTCACCTTATTTATAATTTCACCTTTGGTAATCGGTATTCCCATGATTTTATTGTATCCCTTTGCGTCTACAAAATATTTATCGCGGATGATTTTAATCAATTGGCCATTGTTGATCTCAGGAATGAGGACTTGCTCATAATTTTTCAACATATCGCCAAGGTTTTTGGGGAAAGGCCGAATGTAACGTAGATGGGCATGTGCCACTGCAAATCCCTGGTCTAGTAATTCCTGAACAGCACTCTTGATAGCGCCGTAGGTACTGCCCCAACCAAGTACCAGCACCTTACCTTTTTCTGGTCCGTTGTCTAATTGTTGCAAAGGAATATAGTCCGCAATTTTTTCAATTTTTTCTTCCCTGATATTCACCATTAACTGGTGATTATCAGGGTCATAGCTGACATTGCCAGTAATGTTTTGTTTTTCTATACCGCCCAATCTGTGTTCAAGACCAGCTGTCCCCGGAACGGCCCAGGGTCTAACTAGTTTTTCGTCTCTCAAATAGGGCTGAAACTTTTCTTCGCCTTCTGCCAATCCTTCTTTAAATTTCACTTCTATAGCCGGTAGATCTTCGCTTTTTGGAAACTTCCAAGGTTCGGCACCGTTAGCTATATAACCATCACTTAAAAAAATAACGGGGGTCATGTGTTGAACCGCAATTCTTACCGCTTCATAAACTGCACTAAAACAGTCGCTCGGAGTAGAAGAAGCAATCACAGGCATAGGGCATTCGCCATTACGGCCATAATAGGCTTGCATCAAATCGCTCTGCTCTGTTTTGGTAGGCAATCCGGTAGAAGGACCACCACGCTGTACATTTATAATCAGCAATGGTATTTCGAGCATAACCGCAAGGCCCATAGCCTCTGCCTTTAGCGCCATACCCGGACCTGAAGTAGTCGTAATGCCTAATAAGCCTCCATAGCTGGCACCGATAGCTGAAGTTACAGCAGCAATTTCATCCTCTGCTTGAAAGGTTTTCACACCAAACGATTTATGCTTACTCAGTTCATGTAAAATATCTGACGCAGGCGTAATGGGGTATGATCCAAGAAAAATTTGCAGACCGCTTTTTTGACTGGCAGCTATCAAACCATAACTCAAAGCCTGATTACCCATAATGCTTCTGTACTTGCCGGGAATCATTTTGGCTTTTTCGACACGATACCGGGTGGTAAATGTTTCGGTGGTATCTGCATAATTAAAACCGGCTTGCAGGGCTCTTACATTGCTCTGTAAAATGGTATCTTTCTTCCCGAATTTTTCGGTAATGAATCGCACCGTATTATCCATATCGCGGTTGTACATCCAATACAAAAAGCCCAATACAAACATGTTTTTTGCACGGTCTTTTTCTTTCACACCCATTTCAAACTCTTTCAGCGCCTCCCGGGTAAGTTTTGTAACATCAATTTTGATGACAACATAATTGCCAAGGCTATCATCTTCCAGCGGGTTCACGCCTTCGGGATAATTGGCAAGTCTGAGGTTTTTAGAGTCGAAACCGTCTGTGTTGGCAATTATCTTACCGCCTTTTTTTAGGCCTTTAAGGTTTACTTTTAGTGCGGCAGCATTCATTGCAACCAATACATCGCAGTCGTCACCGGGTGTAAAAACACGGTCGCTACTAAACCTAAGTTGGTAACCACTCACGCCGGGCAATGTTCCTATTGGGGCACGTATTTCTGCTGGAAAATCGGGGAAAGTTGCCAAATCTATACCTAGCAAAGCGGTATTATTGGTAAACTGACTACCCGTCAATTGCATACCATCTCCGCTGTCTCCGGCAAATTTTATTACCACATCCTTTAAGAGTTCTTCTGAATAGTTCATTGTTGTGATTATTGTTATCGAAAAACAAGGTACAAAAATACAGGAAGCAGCAATAAGAATAGTTGGATTTTTCCTGCGTGATAAATGTCATAATAAAAATTGGATTTTTACATTAGTAAAGAGAATAAAGTAGTTTTTGCATTTCTTTTTTCTTTGCATTCACTAATTTTGATTGATAGAAATAAAATAATTAATAACTATGGCAATTTTTAAATCGGGTAATCCCACCTTATCAGAAAAGATTTTCAACACTACTGTTGCGGACCAAAATCAGGGAGTGATGACTGCACGTGGTGCTATGAATAAATTTGGTTTTTTATTTTTTATGGTGATTGCAAGTGCGGGTTTTACCTGGCATTTGTTTGATCAAGGCAAGGTACAATTGATGATGCCATTAATGTTAACAGGCATTATTGGTGGATTGATTGTCGCTATTGTTATAACGTTTAAGCAAAGTTGGGCGGGTTATCTTGCTCCTTTGTATGGTTTATTGGAAGGATTGTTCCTTGGTGCTATTTCTGCCATGCTAAATGCTGCTTTTGCAGAAAAATACCCAGGGCTGATTATGAATGCAATTGGCCTGACCCTGGGAGTTGGCGTGGCAATGTTTCTATTATTCAACTTTAGAATCATCAGGGCTACAGAAAGGTTTAAGTCAGTGGTTTTTACTGCTACGTTGGGAATAGCTATGTTTTACCTGATTATGTGGGTCCTTAGATTATTTGGTGTTGAAATGGAAGTAATGTCAATAAACAATGGTAGCTTGTTGGGTATTGGCATCAGCTTATTTGTGGTGGTGATTGCAGCTTTGAATCTGATCATCGATTTTGATATGATAGAAAAGGGTGCGGAAATGGGTGCACCGAAGTATATGGAATGGTATTGTGCATTTGCATTAATGGTGACTATTGTTTGGCTGTATATCGAAATGCTAAAGTTGTTAAGCAGATTAAATAGCAGGAATTAAACTTTCTGCCTTAGCGTTCTTAATTTGATAATGAAACTAGCCGTCTATTCGACGGCTAGTTTCATTATTTGTAATGTAATCATTAACCAATTGTCTTATTTTGTATAGGATTATTTTCTTAAGATCATGCTACTCTAAATGTTGAATATCGATTTCCTTCTTTGTTGACCTAAATGAATAATAGTGAATCGAAAAAATGGATTGGTAATACCTTTGCTGGTGATAAAAAAAGAGGCTACCACAAAAAGGGCAGCCTCTTATTATAACAATTGGAAGTGGTTATTACTTTACAGTAAACATAGCTGTTTGCAACTTTTCTCCTGCATTAATTCTTAAAAAATAATTGCCTCCTGCTAAAGTTTGAATGGGTATTGAAATTGTATTCTTTCCTATTAACAGTGAAACAGATTTCTTGTACACCATTCCTCCCATACTGTTCAAAATGGTTATTTCGCCTGATGCTTTATTTTTCGAATTCATCAAAACCTGAACTTGCTGTGAAGCTGGATTTGGATAAATTGAAAGCTGATCTTCGTTCTCAGCTAATAACTTTTCATTTCTGAATGCTTCAGTATGATCCACGGTCACTCCATTTTGGCTTGTCGCAACGATTTCAACTGCCATAGGGTTTTCTCTTTGGCCATCTCGTGAATTTGGAAGTTGATCGCAAATGTTATTACAAGCATTGGGTGAAACAATTACACTATAACATGATTTGAAACCGCAATAGTCATTGTAGCCATTATACATGCAAACACTATAAGTTCCGGGAGATGCATATGTATGAGTTGGGTTAGACGAAGTTGCAGATTCCCCATCTCCAAAATACCATGTAAAATTTATATTGGCATTATTTGAAACAGGATTTGTAAACTGAACCGTAAGCGGAGTGCCTAAACAATAGGATGCCCCAAATTTAGGAAGCGGAACGCATGGCGCTTCTATCGTAATTCGCTTGCATGTTCTGGATATACATGTATCAGAACCGTTGATGCTCGTAGTTGTTAGGCAAACAAAGTAGCTACCAGGATTATACAATTGTGTAGGACTGGTAACTGTACTGCTACTACCAACTCCCAAACTCCATAAGCTGGTATAGTTGGTTGCGTTTGTCTTATTGGTAAACACAACTTTTCCATTACTCTGTACCTGGTACCAAAAATCTGCCACCATTGTGCATGCATTGGAAACTGTAATCGTCTTGCAGCAAGTTGCGCAACAAGTATCGCCGGGGCATTCTACTTTAGAAACTTTAAGGCAAATAGTATGAGTGCCAATCGTTAGTTGTTTTTTAGTACCCGAAGACCATGAAGTAGCCACTCCGTCAAGGTATACAGCATAAGTGGCAGTTGCTCCATTTAGGGTTTTATCAAAAGTCAAAGTGACAAACCTACCAGAGTCTTTTAAGCAGAAATCAGGCTTCAGTTCACAACAAGGAATGTTGATTATCTTGACAATGGTATCGCAGCAGGTATTGTTGGTACATACAATCAATCTTACCTTGTGTAATCCACATTTTGTAAAACTAATTATCGGATTGTTTGAAGTTGAACGGATGGTATCATCAAATGTCCACTTATATGTTACAGCAGTTGTAGAAGATGACGAAGATGTATTGATAAACTTCACCTTTTTGCCACAAATCAGACTGTCTCTAAATCCTGCCTTTACGCTACATGGATTGGCAATGACAATAGACTTACATGATTCTGTTCTGCAGGTGTCTCCGGGTGCAAATACATTGCTAACCAGCAAACAAACATTGTAAGTTCCGGGAGGGAATGTTTTAGTCGCATTCTGTGTATTGGCAGTTGTACCATCCCCAAAAATCCACTTATAAGTAAGTGTTCCGTTGCCTGTGCCGGTTCCTGAGAAAACGACAGTATTTCCTGTAGTAGTAAAAGTATAAGCTGCTGTAACTGTACAAGCTTCTCTGCAAAATACTTGTTGTACACCAAAGGTTGTAGAAGAGGGTTGGAGTGATGTCCATTGGTTGGAAATGGTAGTAGAACTAAAGCTGGTACGACCTCCTGCAGTTAAGGGTTTGCTACTAATAGCATTTGCTGAGCATATATGTGGAGTATTCAGGTTTATATCGGTTCTTACCAAGTGTGCATCACCATTTCCATAAATGCCGGGAGCCGCATTAGTACTAATGACAAAGCCAGGAGCGGTGGATGAATTATAAAATAAAATACCTTCAGTAGGACCATCGTCCAGATAGAATGGACCGGTTCCTGTATTTGCAGTAGCGTTGCCAGGATATACTTTTATACTTGCAGCACCTCCAACGCTATCAAGGCTGATTGAGGCCAAAGTGTTATTGTCGAAAGATGGACCTGCAGAAACAATATTACCTGCACTTGCATCTGTAGGTGATCCAAATGTCAAGCATCTTGGATACAATCCTAGCGGACCATTGTTTGGATTGGTATATACAGCACTGCTTTTTACGGCTCCGGATAAATCAATTCTATAGAAATAGGGAGTGCAAGAAGTTGATCCTCTTGTGCCACCATATTGAGCAACTCCAGCTACTACATATTCATTAACCCCCAGTGCAGCATCGTACGCACCACTTCCGGTAATATTTGAAGTAGAAGTGGTTTGTGCGGGGTAAATACTTTTCCAACATTCTGTACCAGCACCATTGTATAAAGCACAAAAAGCCTGCGTTTGAGAAGCTCCGGAAGCAGAGTTAATGGTGGCATCCCCAACTACCAAAAATTCTCCTGGAGTAGCAGTAGGGGTTGGGCAATTAGGAGCGGCAGTACCTCTTGTTATTTCTCTAACTTTCCAATTACCATCACTGTTGTAAACATTTGACCAGACTTGTGCACCCGTAGAAGTAAATCTTGCCATTTTAATTCTTACTCCTCCGGCACCACTGGGTGTTTGGTTTGTATAAACATGACCAGCAAATACGACATCGCCATTGGGGGCCGTCGCAACTGCTACGCCTTCCTCATTTAATGGAGTTGTTCCTGCAATAACAGGGCTCTCTCTATACCATAGAAATACGCCATTTAAAGTCATCCTTCCAACAAATGATTGGCTTACTTGATTGGCTAGGTTGGTTGAGATAGTCCAACCTGTAACATAATAAGTTGGGGTAATATTAGGGGTACTTGGATCAGATGGAGCAAGGCAGATATCTCTTGCTATCATTTTTTTGCTGTTATTAGCCAAAGCACTACTAAGCAAAACTCCATTTGGAGAATAGCTGGCAATCCATAAACTGCTGACATTGTCAACATTTAAAGAGTTGCCAATGGTTACGAACCTACCAATAGTTTTATCTTCAATGACTGCCCATTTATTTTCGGGCATCGAAGATCCGATTGTTGTTTGCCAAGGTTGTGCCATTGTGCTTGAAATGCTAAATAAGGTGCAAAGAGCAATGAAAAATTGTTTCATAGTTTCAGTTTTTTAAATAATGCCTACTCACTCAGGGCTTTTCAGCATACTCCCTTTGAACATGGGTTTAAGAAAAATAAACTGGTATGAACGACTATCGTTCTGGAAATTTAGGGGATATTAGATTTTGGGGTTCGGGGTTGGATATTTTTTCAAAATATTGATAATAATGACACCGAACAGGGAAACAAGATAATTGTTTTTGTTATAAAATGAAAGTGTTAACCAAAATAATTTTTTAATTACCATTTGGTGGTAATAGGTTATTTATTTATCATTTTTCTTACTTATTGATTCGCAATGAATCAAAAGAACTACGAGTTGAATTTCGTTTATATTTTTACTGATATTTATACTATGACTAATTTGCCTCTTTAATCATATGGATATGATCAATCCCATCTTCATCATAGATTTCACCTATCTGGATAAAACCAAAACTTTCATAAAAAGCTTTCAAGTATAGTTGTGCCCCAATTTTAATTGACTGTTTCTTAAACAGAACATAACACTGCTCAATAGCTTTTGACATTAATTGTTTGCCTGCGCCTGAGCTCCTTGCTGCGGGAGCGGTGACTACTCTACCTATAGAAGGTTCAGTATATGAAATGCCGGGAAGCACTAGTCTTGCATAGGCAATCAAATAATTACCAGAAAACCCCAATAAATGAAAGCATTGCTGATCTCTGTCATCGGCATCTTGGAAAACACAATGTTGTTCCACTACAAACACTTCATTTCTCAACCTTAAAATGCTGTATAATTCATGTGGAGATAATGTGTCAAATGTTTTGCAGTTCCATGACAGTATAGTCATCCAATTGAGAATTATAATGTTGAAAAATATAAGCTATTTTATACAAAAAAGGCTGATGCTATTAAATAAAATACTTACTCATTAACTATTAAAATGGGCACATTACTATGGTAGGAAATACTTTTCGTACGACTACGTTTGAATAATTTTTCACGAAATGAATGGTTGCGATGAATGGTAATGATCAAATCAATATCTTTTTCTTCGGCAAACATGTTTAATGCTTCTTCCATATCATAAAGCCGCATAAAATAGAAAAGCGGATTATACTCTTCAAACATATTTTTGAGTTGATCTTTTTCTTTATCATAAGAATCGGAAAGTGAAATAAAGTGTTCGGGATCAACATTGACGATATGAAGTTTTGGGCTGAATTTTGTGAGGAATTCTTTAATCTGTCCAGAAGGAGTAGTCTGAAATGTATTTTTGAAATCAGAAGCCAACATAACGTTGTTTATACTGCGAAATGCTGCATGTTGAGGAATGATTAATAGTGGGCAAACTCTTGTGTCTGCAAACTTTAATGTATTACTTCCTATGAAAACCTGTGCAAGTGCAGAGCGACCGGTAATGCCCATAATAACCAAATCAGCTTTTCTGTGTCTTGCTGCTCGTTCTAATCCATCCACAAAGTTGTCTTCTTTGTGTACCAACAAATCTATTATGATAAAGTGCCTCGTTCTAATTTGCTCTTTTAATTGATTGAGCACTGTTTCCGATTCTTCTCTTTCGTCATCTTTTGAATAGCTGTGATAAAGTAACATCGTTACGCCATAATGGCCTTTTAATAATTCTGCGGCGTAGGCAGCAGCATGTAAAGAAGTTTCGGAGAAGTCAATAGGAACAATGACTGTTTTCATAATTGTGGTTGTTTTTAGGTTACAAAATAACAATAAAAGTGCTGCATCTCCCTAATATCCGTATTTTTTGCCCCATTTCTCTCTTAAAAATTTCCTTAATTCTATTTCTCTGGCATTGTTCCCAGGATTATAAAACGTGCTGTTTGAAATTTTTTCGGGTAGGTATTCCTGGTCTGCAAAGTTACCATCAAATGAATGAGCATACTTGTACCCTTTTCCATAATCCATATCTTTCATCAGTTTGGTTGGGGCATTTCGTATATGTAATGGGACAGGCAGATCACCATGTTTAGCAACTGTTTCAAGCGCCAATTCAATTGCTTGATAAGCTGCATTGCTTTTGGCTGAAGAAGCAAGGTATGTAGCACATTGGGATAAAATAATACGACTTTCCGGGTAACCAATCTTAGACACAGAATCGAAAGTTGTATTAGCCAATAAAAGTGCATTTGGATTGGCATTGCCAATATCCTCACTGGCAAAAATGAGCATTCTGCGTGCAATGAATTTTACATCTTCGCCTCCTTCTATCATTCGGGCAAGCCAATATACTGCCGCGTTGGGATCGCTACCACGCATACTTTTTATAAATGCTGAAATGATATCATAATGCTGCTCACCTTGTTTGTCATACAAGGCTATTTTCTTTTGAGCAACTAGCATAACCAGTTGGTCATCAACAACTAATTTTCCTTTATTGGATGGTTCTGGGAAAGTCTGTATTACTAGTTCTAATAAATTCAACAGCTTTCTAGCATCGCCTCCTGATATATTGATTAGCGCTTCTGTTTCTTTTATTTCAATATCGAATTGTTGTAACCATTCATCTTTTCGGATTGCATCATTTAGTAACGAAGTCAATTCGGCGTTGGTTAGTGATTTAAGTACATAAACTTGGCATCGGCTCAATAGTGCGGAGTTAACCTCAAATGATGGATTTTCAGTAGTAGCACCTATCAATGTAATCGTTCCTTTTTCTACAGCACCCAACAATGCGTCCTGTTGGCCTTTATTGAAACGATGAATTTCGTCAATAAACAAAATGGCTCGTTCCAAATTTTTTGCCTGTTCTATTACTTCCCTTACATCTTTAACACCGCTGCTTATGGCACTCAATTGATAAAAAGGAATAGACAATGTATGAGCAATAATATTTGCAATGGTTGTTTTACCAACGCCGGGTGGCCCCCACAATATCATGGAAGGAATATTCCCATTTTCAATTGCAGTTCTTAGGATGCTTCCTTTTCCTGTAAGATGCAGTTGACCAAACAAATCATCCAATGTTTCAGGGCGCATTCTTTCGGCTAATGGGCTATTTGGGTTCATGGTATAAAGTAACAAAAAAGCACCTGAACAGGTGCTTCAAAGTTTGTATTATTTAAAAAATGCTTCATTTTTTTTCATTAAGGCAAAGGTCCACAAGATGTGTGTAAGCAAGATGCAACCATAAGCCATCATGCCATAAAAAATGCCAAATATTTTGTCTGTCGTTATCGCAAATTTATATTCATTCAATGCTTCATCAAATATTTGTGGGTGTTGCAACAAGTAAAGCACGTTGACAATGCAAAGCACACTAAAGAAAAGTGATACAAAACCATTGACCCTTACCCAATCACGTAATGAAAGTTTCACTACCAAATGGCGCTGTAGCACGTCTCTTCTAAACTGATAACTAAACCAGGAATACAATATTACTGAAACAATCAGGAATGCAGAAAATAGCGTTACCGGAGAAGAGATCAGCATTGGAATACTCACAAAAAAGGAAAATGTAAGTAAAATGGCTATTGTATTAATTACTAGGCTAAGGAATCTATAGATATAGGTCATGATCATTTGGAAGTAGAAAATTGGATTTTCGAAATAACGGAAATTGAACTGTTATTATTTTAGGTTTAGTTTTATTTGTAATTCGTCAAATTGTTTTTGGTCAATAGCTGAAGGGGCATCAATCATCACATCTCTTCCGCTATTGTTTTTGGGGAATGCAATAAAATCCCGGATACTTTCGCTGCCGCCAAGGATTGAACACAAACGATCGAAACCAAAAGCAATACCGCCATGTGGCGGTGCACCGTATTCAAAGGCCCCTAAAAGAAAGCCAAATTTGTGCTGTTGTTCTGTTTCATCCATTCCTAAAGCAGCAAACATTTTTTCCTGTAGTTCTCTTTGAAAAATTCTGATAGAACCTCCACCTATTTCGTTGCCATTGAGCACCATATCATAAGCATTGGCTTTGATGTTGGCATAGGGGTGATTAAGATAATCAGCTGCATTTTCAATGACAGGATTATTGTTTATCATTGTCTCAATTTGATCAGGTTTTGGAGATGTAAACGGATGGTGCCTTGCTACCCAACGATTATCTTCTTCTGCATATTCGAACAAAGGAAAATCAAGTACCCATAGAAGTCTAAACTCATCTTTCTTTCTTAGCCCCAATCTTTCAGCCATTTCCATTCTCAAATCGCTGATGGCCTTGCGGGTTCTCTCTTCTCTTCCAGCAAGAATAAGTACAAGGTCTCCTTGTTTAGCGTTGCAATATGCAGCCAAATTCTTCAATTGATCTTCGTTGAAAAATTTATCGAAAGAGCTTTTCACAGTTCCATCATGATTCATTTTTACAAAAGCCAGGCCACCCATTCCAATCTGAGGACGTTTTACCCATTCTGCAAGTTCATCAGTTTGTTTGCGGGAATATTCTGAAGCACCAGATACGGCAATTGCCACCAACGTTTCTGCTTCATCAAAAACTTTAAACCCAGTTTCATTGGCCAAAGGTGATTGTGTAGCTTCAGATTGCTTTGATAAGAAAATAGTTGAAGGTACTTTTAAGTTTGTAACCTTCATATCGAAGCGGATATCCGGTTTGTCATTGCCATAGTTCCACATGGCATCTTCCCAGGTCATTCTCTGTACCACTTCAGAATAGTCTATGTTTTTTACTTCTTTAAAGATGGATTTGATTAGTCCTTCAAACATTGCTAGAATGTCTTCCTGCTCTACAAAAGCCATTTCGCAGTCTATCTGGGTGAACTCAGGTTGACGGTCTGCCCGCAGGTCTTCATCTCTAAAACATTTTACCACTTGGTAATATCGGTCATAGCCGCTTACCATCAGCAATTGTTTGAATGTTTGTGGCGATTGCGGCAAAGCGTAAAACTGACCGGGGTTCATCCGGGAAGGCACTACAAAATCTCTGGCACCTTCAGGCGTAGATTTGATGAGGAATGGCGTTTCAATATCCATAAATCCTTGATCGTGCAGGTAATTTCTAGCGGCACGGTTTACAGAATAGCGCAATTCCAAATTGCGTTTTACAGCATTTCTTCTCAGATCCAAATATCTGTATTTCATCCTAAGGTCGTCGCCGCCGTCGGTATCGTCTTGTATGGTAAATGGGGGAACCGCAGATTTATTGAGAATGGTAAACTCGGCAACCAAAATTTCTATTTCTCCTGTTGGGATGTTCGTGTTTTTATTGCTTCGCTCGTTTACAGTTCCAGTTGTTTGCAAAACGAACTCCCGACCCAAAGGCTGCGCATCTAGTTGTTGGTTCAGGTTTTCGTTGAACAATAGTTGGGTAATACCATAGCGATCTCTAAGATCCACAAAGGTGATGCTACCAAATTTGCGAACGGTTTGTACCCATCCGGCAAGGGTAACTTGGGTGGCATTGTCTGATAATCTGAGCTGCCCGCAGGTATGTGATCTGTACATGAATGTGCTATTTATGGGCGGCAAATATAGTTTAGTGTAGATTTTTCGGGATAAAATGATTTGGAAATTTGTATTTACTCAGGATATTATCAATGAATGGGATTCCATCTACTATAATAATACTGTTCAGATATGGTACTGAATTGTATGTGTTGCGCTCAAAAATGAAGGCTATTCCTTTTTTGCAATAGATAGGAGAGATTTTTCGTTTCATTTATATTATTATAATTAACTTTAAGGCAAGTTGAAAAAATTGCTTTCTATATTATTCTTTGTAAGCTCCTTCCTTTTGGTCGTTGTTGATGCTCAGGAAAAGATGACTTCGTTGTATTTATACAAAGAAAAAGTAGAAGTAATCTCTCCTCTACCACCACCTCCTTTGGATACATTATTACCTGAAGTAGTTATGCAGTTTGTTGAAACGATAGATAGCAACTACATGAGCCCTTATTTGTCAGCTTTGAAAAATTATAAAGCAGTTCATCATCCTGATGATTGGTTATATTATCAATTGGTCAGGGAAGTGGCACAGTTGCTTAGCCCCAAAGAGCAAAACTATAATCGATACACATTATATAAATGGTGGTTGTTGATTCATTCCGGCTATGATGCTAAGTTGACCTATTCCGGAGCTTATCTTTTGTTCTATATCCAAAGCGATCAAACCGTTTATAATATTCCTTATCGAGAAATGAACGGAAAAAGTTATGTATGCCTTAACTATCACGATTATGGCAACATCGATTTTGAAAAGTGGCATTTTAATGAAATACCGTTACCATTACCAAATAATGTTGTACCATTTTCTTATGCCATCAACCGCTTGCCTGAATTAAATGACACTGCATATACTACAAAGAACATAGTTTACGAAGATGGTGACCAACATTACCATTTTGAAGTAAAATTGGCAGATCGTATTAAAGCAATTTTCAAAAATTATCCTGTAGTTGATTATAGTCTTCAGTTCAATATACCCTTTAGTGCAGTTACTTATAAGAGCCTGATACCGGAGTTGAAAGTACATATTAAAAAGATGAAGTCTAAAGATGGGGTAGATTTTCTAATGCATTTTACCCGATATGCCTTTCTTTTTAAAACAGATACAGAAGTTTTTGGTAGTGAAAAACGATTTTCTCCAGAACAGACCTTATTGTATGATTACAGCGATTGCGAAGATCGCTCAGCACTCTTTTTTTATTTGGTAAAGGAAATATACAATTTGCCTATGCTGGTATTGGTATACCCCAATCATGTAACGGTGGCTGTTCAGTTTGCAAAACCAATTGGCAACACAGTAGATTATAACGGCTTGAAATATTCAATCTGCGAGCCTTCGCCACAGCGATATGATTTGCAAATTGGTGAGCAGTTACCTGAAATGAAGAAGAAGCAATATGAAGTCGTTTATGCATATTCTCCGCGGTGATTGAAGTGGGTATTTTTGTTTGACGTTTTTCGAAATCTCACTGATTTTCCTAACGCTGATTTTCGAGTTCCCTTAGATTTTTTTTCGGAGCTGTCTTTATAAAGTTTGTTATTGCAACGTTTCAATTATTAATTTAAAAAAGCAAATTATTGTTTCTTTTTTTAGTGCCCAAGCCTAAACATAAATTAAATCCTAATAATATTTCGTGTTAAAACCCATATTGTTGCCTAATCATAGAAATACAAAAAAATGAACGTTTAACTTTCAACCACAGATCAAACATTATATAGTAAGCAAATGATTTACTTAATTATGGAATGTAGTTCTCAAACTAAAGCATTTGAAAATGATTTGAATAATTTTGATTGTATTAGAAACCGCAAAACCTGCCAAATTGTACATCATGTACCCTGATTTTTTAAGCTTTATTGTTTATTTTAGTTGTCCTATAACCTTCTCGATTTCCCAGCTTTGAATGCAAACTTCGAAGTAGGGTTTTCGATTACATGTCTCTTATTATTTTGGTAGAAAGAAAACTGTGCAAGGAAAAAATAATCCTAAATAATATTAAATAAAATCGCAACTCAATCTTTTTCTACAAAAGCCTCTATAATGGTATTTAATACCATGGATGTAGCTTAGATGTATCGGTTTTTA
This sequence comes from Segetibacter sp., assembly GCA_031383285.1. Classification (GTDB taxonomy): domain Bacteria; phylum Bacteroidota; class Bacteroidia; order Chitinophagales; family Chitinophagaceae; genus Segetibacter. The sequence goes on along the minus strand of JANMZN010000076.1, from coordinate 13,299 downwards.
ACTTACAATAGCCTTTCAATGATAAAGAAGTAGTACTGATGTAGTTGTTTAATTGTAAACAAATGCTGATCATGGTAACTTTAGCTTTCCTATTTTATTGTACCAAATAGAAAAGGAATCAATTAAAGATTGCTCAATCATGGTCTTTTTATCAAGAAAAATATTGCTATCAATACCATGATTTTATAACGCTTTTTACATGAAAAAGTACCTTGCCATTCTATTTACCTTATTCCTATTTTCTAATTGTACCGTTGCGCAGCATGGAAAAAATGTTGTCAAAAAGTCAGATAAAGGCTTTGTGCTTGAAGCCAATGGAACCCCCTTTTTTATTAATGGAATGAATTGGGATTACTACCCCATCGGAACCAATTATTCATATAATTTGTGGAATCAGCCTGACGATTTTATTAAAGGCGCTTTGGATTATGAAATGAAATTACTCCGTGATATGGGTGTAAATACCATTCGACAGTATATGGGAGTGCCGGCAAAGTGGATTAATTACATATACGACACCTACGGCATTTATACGGTTCTCAACCACTCTTTTGGTCGCTATGGGCTTACATTAAATGGAAAATGGGAACCAAGTACAGATTACTCAAACCCAATGGCTAAAGAACAATTGCTGAAAGAAGTAAAAGAAATGGCCGTTCAGTACAAAGGTACCCACGGACTTTTATTGTTTCTGTTAGGCAACGAAAACAATTATGGTCTTTTTTGGCAAGGCGCAGATACAGAGGATGTCCCCACCGAAGATCGAAAATCTACTATTGCCGCAACGCATCTTTACAAATTATTCAATGAAGCAGTTGTAGCTGTAAAGGCTATTGATCCATCCAAGCCCGTTGCCATCTGCAATGGCGATTTATTATTCTTAGATATCATCGCTAAAGAATGTAAAGATGTTGACATTTTTGGGGTTAATATTTATCGGGGTATTTCATTTGGTGATGCATTTGATAAAATAAAAGCTGTTTACAACAAGCCGGTAATGTTTACAGAGTTTGGAGCAGATGCTTTTAATACCAAAACAGGTATAGAAGACCAGGAATTTCAATCTACCTGCTTAGTTAGCAATTGGAAGGAGATTTATGCAAACGCAGCAGGTTCAGGAAATGCAGGAAACAGTATTGGTGGTTTTACTTTTCAATTTAACGATGGGTGGTGGAAAAGCGGGCAGACAATCAATTTGAATGAACATGATGCAACAGCTTCGTGGTCAAATGGCGGCTATCAAAATGACTATGAAAAAGGGAAGAATAATATGAATGAAGAGTGGTTTGGTATCTGCGCAAAAATGCCAAACAATGAAAAAGGTGTGTATGAATTGAAGCCGAGAGTTGCTTATTATGCCTTAAAAGAGGTTCATAAGTTTAAACCTTACGAAATTTTAAATAAATCAAGGAAGTGATTTATCCAAATTGTAACGCATCATAAAATGTTCATGAAATGAATACCATTCCAAAATACCACTAATGAAACAGAAAGAAATAACACTTATAAAAGCTGAAATAGAAGGAGAAATTTTTTATAAAATTTCTAATGTGGACGAAATGAACCCATTTTTCATGAGCATCGTTAGCGACTCTAATCATTGGATGTTCATTTCTAGTAATGGAGGATTATCTGCCGGCAGAAAAGATGCTGAGCATGCATTGTTTCCATATTACACCGATGATAAAATAACCGCCTCGGTAGAAAATACAGGCAGTAAAACCATTTTTTGGGTTGACAAGAACAATACACAAAATTTATGGGAGCCCTTTTCAGAAAGAGGTGCAGGTAAATTTAAGGTCACGAGAAATCTTTACAAAAGCAAATTCGGCAACCAAATTGTTTTTGAAGAGATCAATGCTGATTTAGGGCTTTGCTTTAGGTACCAATGGGCTTCGAGTAATCTGTATGGCTTTGTAAGAAAAAGCAGTCTTATCAATCTATCCGATACAGAAGTTAAGGTTAGGGTTTTAGATGGATTGCAAAATATTCTGCCCTATGGAGTTGGCAGCGATTTGCAAAACAGTACGAGCAATCTTGCCGATGCGTACAAACGTACAGAACTCATTCCGCAAACAGGTTTGAGCATTTTTGCACTTAGCGCAATAATAGTAGATAAAGCTGAACCAAGCGAAGCTTTAAAAGCAAATGTAGGCTGGAGTATAGGATTGGATGAGCCTGTTTACTTGCTTTCCTCTTTGCAGTTGAAAAGTTTTAGGTTAAATGAAATAGTGAAGCAGGAAGAAGATATTAAGGGTGATAAAGGATCCTATTTTGTTGTAAAAGAACTTAGTCTTCTTCCCAATCAACATAAGGATTGGATGATTGTACTGAATGTAAATCAGAACCATGCTTCTATTGTGCAGCTTTCTGAAAGCATTAAGGCTGATAAAGATTTATCAAGTAAAGTATTGGCAGACATAAAACTAGGAACGGAAAATTTGGTTGCACTTGCTGCAGCTGCTGACGGTTTGCAGTTTACTGCTGATGATTTAAAAGATACCCGGCATTTTTCCAATGTATTATTCAATATCATGCGAGGAGGCATTTTTGATAATAACTACCAAATTGAGAAATGGGATTTCAGTAATTATCTTCGCAAAGCAAATCTGCAAGTGTTTGAAGCAACTCAATTAACCCTTCAGAAACTTCCGGAAATTTTTTCTGTTCAGGATTTGCTAAATGCTGCAGAAAATATTAATGATACCAATTTTATTCGTTTAGCAACTGAATATCTTCCTTTGAAATTTAGCCGCAGACATGGCGATCCCAGCAGGCCATGGAACAAGTTTTCTATTAATACACGGAGCGAAATAGATGGTTCTAAAATTTTGGATTATCAGGGAAACTGGCGTGATATTTTTCAGAACTGGGAAGCTTTGGCATTTTCCTATCCTGAGTTTATTGAGGGAATGATTTCTAAATTTCTCAATGCTTCTACTTTTGATGGATACAATCCTTATCGGGTTACCAAAGGCGGCTTTGATTGGGAAACAATAGAACCAGATAACCCATGGTCTTATATAGGTTATTGGGGCGATCATCAAATTATTTACTTGCTTAAATTTTTCGAGTTTTTAGAAAACTACAGACCCGGTCATATACAAAAACAGTTGGGTAAAAATGGCTTTGTTTATGCCAATGTTCCTTATAGAATAAAGTCATACGCGGATATTCAAAAAAATCCAAAAGATACCATTGAATTTGACAATCCAAAAGAACACCTTATTCATGAGCGCATCAATAAAATTGGAGCTGATGGATCATTAATTACAACTGCAACGGGTGAAGTTTATCACGTTAGTTTTTGTGAGAAGCTATTGGCAACCGTACTTTCCAAGCTTTCTAATTTTGTTCCCGATGGTGGCATTTGGATGAATACGCAAAGGCCTGAATGGAACGATGCTAATAATGCGTTAGTAGGTAATGGGCTTTCAATGGTTACATTGTGTTATCTCCGGAGATTTTTAAAATTCTTTCAACCCATTTTTGAAACGAACACTTCAGCAGAAATAGCTCTTTCCGAAGAACTTTATGTGTTCTTTGAAAATATTGCCAATGTATTTGAGAAGCACAAAACCGCACTTTCTGAAAAGATAAATGTTGCAGTAAGAAAAGAAATTACCGATGCCCTTGGTACTGCGGGTAGCGATTACAGAAACCAGGTTTATTCAAATGGTTTCAGTGGAAATAAAAAAATAGTGTCGTCGAAGCAGATTGTTGATTGCATCAGTTTGGTCAATGCCTTTCTTGAACATTCAATAGCAGTGAATAAAAGGAAAGATGAATTGTATCATACTTATAATTTGATTTCGTATGATGATCGTTCAGTACAAGTTGCTCACCTGAGTGAAATGTTAGAAGGACAAGTAGCGGTACTCAGTTCAGGATATCTTTCAGCGAAACAAAGTTTAAATGTGTTGGATGCGCTTAAGAGTAGTTCTTTGTATCGAAAGGATCAGAACAGTTATATTCTATATCCTAATAAAAATCTTCCAAAATTTTTACATAAAAATACAATCCAGCCCAAGTCTGCCGAAGGTTCTTTGTTGCTAAAACAATTGCTGAATGATGGCAATGTTTCCATCATTTCAAAAGACATTCTTGGTGAATTACATTTCAATGGCAACTTCAGAAATGCAAATGATGTAGATGTAGCATTAAATAAACTAGACCATCAATACAGCTCATTAGTAGAGAAAGAAAGACCATTAATCCTCTTAATATTTGAAGAGGTTTTTTGTCATAAAGAATTTACAGGCAGGTCGGGAACCTTCTTTGGTTACGAAGGCTTAGGATCTATTTATTGGCACATGGTTTCTAAGTTGTTGCTAGCTGTAGAAGAAACATGTATTCGAGCTATTGAGGAGAAAAGTGACAAAGTAATCATTGGTAGATTGATAGCACACTATTACGACATTAATGAAGGAATAGGCGTACACAAGTCTCCTCAGGTTTATGGAGCATTCCCTACAGATCCATATTCCCATACACCATTCAACAAAGGAGCGCAACAACCGGGAATGACTGGTCAAGTAAAAGAAGATATATTATCAAGAATTGGAGAATTGGGTGTAACAATGAAAGAAGGAAAATTTGTCTTTAAACCTAGCTTGCTACACAAAAATGAGTTTTTGCTAAGTGAAACTCAAACCACATTTGTATTGGTAAATGGCAATACAAAAACTTTGAAATTGGAACCCAACAGTTTGGCATTTAGTATTTGCCAAGTGCCGGTTGTTTATACATTGTCAACTGCTAATAAAATAGAAGTTCTTTATGCCAATGGTACTGTTGAGCTTGTAACATCATCGGAATTAAGTAAAGAAGTTAGTGACAAAATATTCCAAAGAACCAATGAAGTGGCGCAATTAAAAGTATTTATAACCGAGGATAATTTAAGTTAATGAAGAAGATATTTTATCTCATACTTCTTTTCTGTATTTCATGCAGTCATTATAAAACTACCAGTTTAGTTTCAAATAAAATGACTGCTGAAAAGTTATTGGGTAATGTAAACTATCAAGGCATTTGTTATGGTGGATATAGAACGCAATCAAGAGATGTAGAACCTACTGTTGCTGAAATAAAAGATGACTTGAAGATTTTGGCAGTGATGAACATTAAAATAGTCCGGACTTACAATGTGCATTATAAAGAAGCTGCTAATTTATTGAAGGCAATTACAGAATTAAAACAAGAGGTACCCGGTTTTGAAATGTATGTGATGTTGGGTGCCTGGATAGATGCAAAAAATTCCTGGACAGCAAATTCACCCATTCGCAACGAGGATAGTGAACGCAATCCCACTGAAATAGCCGAAGCAGTAAGATTGGCAAATGAATATCCTGATATATTAAAGATCATTGCTGTTGGCAATGAGGCAATGGTAAAATGGGCATGGGCGTATTATGTAGAGCCGGGTATTATTTTAAAATGGGTAAACTATCTGCAAGAGCTAAAAAATCAAGGCAAATTGTCTAAGGATGTTTGGATAACCACATCAGATAATTTCGCTTCTTGGGGTGGTGGTGGCAAAGAGTATCATGTTGAAGATCTGAACAAATTGATAAAAGCAGTTGACTACATTTCGATGCATACATATCCAATGCACGATACACATTACAATCCGGTTTTTTGGGGAGTAAAGCAAAGCGAACAGCATCTTTCAGAGAAAGACAAAATAGATGCAGCTATGGCTTGGTCAATAGATTACGCAAAGATGCAGTATAACAACGTTGTCAATTATATGAAATCTATAGGAGTAAATAAGCCTGTTCATATTGGCGAAACAGGATGGGCTTCTTCTGCAAGCGATTTGTATGGCAATTCTGGTTCAAAGGCTACGGACGAATATAAATCGGCAGTTTATTACAAACTCATGAGAGAATGGACGAATAAAGAAGGAATTTCTCTTTTTTACTTTGAAGCTTTTGATGAGCAGTGGAAAGACAAAAACCCTATGGGTTCAGAAAATCATTTTGGATTGATTGATTTGCAATCACAGGCAAAATTTGCACTTTGGGATTTGGTAGATAAAGGCGTTTTCAAAGGACTAATTAGAAATGGAAAACCAATTACAAAAACCTATGGAGGCAATGAGAAGGAGTTGTGGTTGGATGTTAAAACACCAACTGGAATAATAAAGAATTTGTCAAAATGAAAAAAATCAATTGCATAATTTCTGGTTTAAACCTTTGGGCAATTACTATTATCATGTCTATTTCATTGCATAGTTATACAGTAGCAAACAAAACTCAAGTTGAAGTTTATGAAACCTCAGCACAGGGAAATTCATTGAAAAAAATAACGATGTTTTCAACAGGTAAAAATCCAGTTGTTATTACCCTAAATCCGAATGAGAAATATCAAACAATCACCGGTTTTGGTGGTTCGTTTACGGAGGCTTCTGCATACCTTCTTAATAAACTCAGTGTAGGCAAAAGAGAAGAAATATTAAAAGCATATTTTCAGGAAGACGGTGCCAATTATTCCCTTACCAGAACACACATTAATTCATGCGACTTTTCATTAAGTAATTATGCGTACGCAAAAGTTGCTGGAGATAAAAAGCTGGAACAATTTAGCATTGAAGAAGACAAAAGTGATTTGATACCCATGATAAAGGATGCTCAAAAGTTTTCTAAAGAGGGTTTTAAAATCATTGCTTCTCCATGGACTGCACCGCCGTGGATGAAGGATAACAACGATTGGCGAGGTGGAAAGTTACTTCCTGAATACAGAGAAACCTGGGCTTTGTATTTTTCAAAGTATATAAAAGCGTATAAGAACGAGGGAATAAATATTTGGGGTGTAACGGTTGAGAATGAACCATTGGGCAATGATAAGAATTGGGAGAGTATGCATTTTACTCCGGAGGAAATGAGAGACTTTGTTCGTGATTATCTTGGTCCTCATTTTGAGAAGGAAGGTTTGTCGAATGTGCCCATTTTAGGCTACGATCAAAACCGGGGAGATGAATTGAATAAATGGGCTAAAGTGATGTTTGAGGACAAGGCTGCTTCAAAATATTTTGGTGGTACTGCTGTACATTGGTATGCAAGCACGTACGATTTTTTCCCTGCTTCACTGCAATACACGCACCAACTTTCTCCGGGTAAATATTTGATCAATACAGAAGCATGCGTGGATGGACAGGTGCCTGTATGGAAGGATGACAGTTGGTATTGGAGTAAGAATGCAAGAGACTGGGGTTGGACATGGGCATCTGAAAAGGAAAAGTATTTGCATCCGGAGTATGTTCCTGTATTTCGATATGCAAGAGATATTATTGGATGCCTGAACAATTATGTAGATGGCTGGGTCGACTGGAATATGGTACTAGATAGGCAGGGTGGACCAAACTGGTTCAAAAACTGGTGCACAGCACCGGTCATTGTAGATGTAGAAAAAGATGAAGTGTATTTTACACCATTGTATTATACGATGGCGCATTTTAGCAAATTCATTCGTCCGGGTGCTGTAAAAATTGGCTGTACCATCAACAACAATGAATTGATGGCTACAGCAGTAAAAAATCCTGATGGAAGTATTGCTGTTGTTATTTTTAATCCAACAGAGAAACCTGAACCCATAGAAATGAACCTTAACAATAATAAAATCAACATTTCAATTAGCGCTAAAGCATTGCAAACTGTAATCATCAAAACTAAGTAACTGTAAAACTCAAAAATTTAACGATGTCATATAACAATTCCAGTCCAACAAGAATGGTGCCTATTGGGCAAAAAGTAGCCTTTGGTTTAGGCATGTTAGCCAACCAAATGTTTCCGGCAGCCCTCGGCATTTTTACAGTTGTATTAGTAGAAAAATTAGGCTTTAGTGGATTGTTACTTGGGTTGACCTATTTTATTCCAAAGTTTTATGATGCTTTATTTGATCTTATAATGGGATATGTTAGTGATAACACTAAATCGAAATGGGGCAGAAGGAGGCAATATGTATTAGCAGGGGCCATTATTTTAGGGATTTCATTTGCATTCATGTGGCAATTGTACGCTGAAAATGGGGTCACATACAATTTTATTTACTTCCTAGGTGTTTCATTGATTTTTTATTCGGGGCTCACCGTATTTAGCATTCCTTACGTAGCTATGGGTTATGAAATGAGTGATGATTTTCATGAACGTACCAACATTATGGCTACATCTCAATTAATTGGTCAGCTAGCTTGGGTTGTTGCACCATGGTTTTGGGTCTTAATGGCAGATCAATCTTTGTTTTCATCTAGTGAAGTGGCTGTTAGAACCCTGTCTGTTTATGTTGCCATTGGTTGTGCCATTTTAGCGGCTGTTCCAGCATTTTTTATTCCAAGTAAATCTACATTAAACGAAAATTATAGCCCTATTGATTTAAAAGGAATACTAAGCAGTTTTGGAGAAATAAAAGAAGGATTAAAAGCTTCGATAGAAATTAAGCCTTTTAGAAAAATTTGTATTGCAACTTTCTTAATTTTTAATGCTTTTCAAACAACAGCCGGCTTCTCTTACTTTATCATCAAATATTATTTATTCAAAGGAAACGAAGAAGGTTTTGGATTATGGCCCACATTATTTGGATGTGTGGGAGCTTTAATAACTACGGTTTTAGTAATACCGATCGTTGCAAGAATGTCCAAAGTAATGGGAAAAAAGAAAGCGTTTTTACTATCTCAAGGCATTTCAATAGTGGGTTACGTTTTACTTTTTTTACTTTTTGTTCCCGGTAAACCTTACCTTTTTCTTTTTGCACTTCCGTTCTTTTCCTTTGGTATTGGAAGTTTGTTCACGTTAATGATGTCTATGACATCAGATGTAATTGATATTGATGAGTTAAATTCTGGTAAAAGAAGAGAAGGAAGCTTAGGCGCTATCTATTGGTGGATGGTAAAGTTTGGAACGGCGGTGGCTGGCTTATTAAGTGGCTTAATTCTTTCCTTAGTAAGTTTTAAATCTAATGCCCCTACTCAAGCCGACGAAACTATGTTTTGGTTAAGAATTTTCTTTGTTGGAATTCCAATACTTGGCACATTAACTGCCATTTGGGCAATGAAAGATTATGATATTGATGAAGCCAAAGCATTAGAAGTAAGAGACCTTTTGCAAAAAAGAAAAGAGCCTAAAAAACAAATATCTTCCTCTTCTTACTTATCTGGCAAGCTTCTTTCCCTTTCAAAAAATACCAACGCCATTCTTGCACAAATAGGCACTAATTTTCAAGGAAAAACTGAAGCCGAAATGAGTGCTTTGTTTACCGAAACTTTACAAAATGGTTTGCATGGTTTGTGTTTCAGCCCATATACAGAAGGACAGGAAACTGGGGATGTTTTATCAGCTAATCAAATAAGAAGAAGGTTGGATATTATTGCTCCGAATACAAAATGGATCAGGTCTTTCTCTTGTACCGAAGGCAATGAACTGATACCGGAGATTGCACATCAAAAAGGAATAAAGACATTGGTAGGAGCATGGATAAGCAATGACAAAGAACGCAATGAAAAGGAAATCAATTCGCTGATCAAATTAGCTAAAGCAGGATTGGTAAACATGGCCGCTGTGGGTAATGAGGTGTTGCATCGTGAAGAAATTTCTGAGCAGGAGTTATTGCAATATATAAAACGAGTGAGAGCAGCTTTACCTTCCTCCATTCTGGTAGGATATGTAGATGCCTATTATCAGTTTCTTGACAGGCCATCTTTGGTAGATGCATGCGATGTTATTTTAGCCAACTGTTATCCTTTCTGGGAGGGTGCTGAAAACAAATATGCACTTTCATATTTAAACAGAATGGTAGAAATGACACAGCAGGTAGCTAAAGGAAGAAAAGTAATTGTTACAGAAACCGGTTGGCCAAGTATAGGAGAAAATGTAGAAGCAGCACAACCTTCATCTGTCAATGCAATGAAATATTTTGTTGCTGTGCAAGAATGGGCAAAAAACAAAAATATTGAGCTATTCTATTTTTCATCGTTTGATGAATCCTGGAAAACAAAACAAGAAGGAAAGGTGGGTGCAGGATGGGGTATTTGGGATAAAAATGAAAACTTGAAAACGATTAAATAAGTACAATTATGTCTTACAGAAAAGAGTACACGCTCCCTTTTAAGCAAGCTACGCATACCAGTTATGTTGAGGGTGAGAAAGAAGAAGTATCGAGCAGTTTATTTAGTGAAATTTTGGAAAATGGCGTTCATGGGTTTTGCTTCAGTTTATATGAAGAAGGTCAAAAGCCTGGAGATATCATTTCAGAATCGCAAGTGAGAAGGCGAATGGAAATTCTGAAGCCTCATACTAAATGGATCCGTTCGTTTTCATGCACTGATGGAAATGAATTAATACCTAAAGTGGCAAAAGAGTTTGGAATTAAGACATTGGTGGGTGCTTGGTTGGGCGATGACACTGAAATAAATAAGCGGGAAATAGAAGGGCTAATAAAATTGGCTAAGGAAGGCTTGGTTGATATTGCCGCAGTTGGCAATGAAGTAATGTATAGAAAGGAATTAACCGAAGATGAGTTGTTGGAATATATCAACAAGGTAAAAGCTGAAATTCCTGACATACCTGTTGGTTATGTGGATGCATACTACGAGTTTTCTCACCGACCACGAATTACTGAAGCTTGTGATGTTATTTTATGCAATTGCTATCCGTTTTGGGAAGGCTGCCCGTTTGAACATTCCCTGGATTACATGAAACAAATGTATTACCAGGCAAAAGGAGCTGCTAACGGTAAAGAAGTCATTATAACTGAAACAGGATGGCCAAGCCAAGGTGAAAATTTGAAAGGATCTTTTCCTTGCGAAAAAAGCGCAAGTGATTATTTTGTCAACACGCAGCTGTGGTCTGCAAATGATAATATACCTGTGTTCTATTTTTCCTCCTTTGACGAGTCGTGGAAGGTGGGGGCAGAAGGAACGGTAGGTGCTTATTGGGGTATTTGGGATAAAAATGAAAAACTGAAATTCTGATATGAACTTTTTTGAAAGGTTTGGTTTGCCTGAGGCAAAAGCTATTTGTTATTCCGGTTTTAGGGATGGACAAAATCCGGGTGGAAAATCCCCTTCCTATGATGAAGTGAAAGAAGATTTATTATTGCTTCAACATCATTGGAAATACCTCCGTTTGTATGATTGTGATAAACATGCTGAAACCGTTATCCATGTAATTCAGAAGGAGAGTCTGGATTTCAAAATTATGCTGGGAACCTACATAGAAGCTGAAATGAACAACTTCGGTTGCCCGTGGGGTGGCGGCACTTATACTGAAGAACAATTAGAGAAAAATTATAAAAAAAACGATCAAAAAATTCAATTGCTTATTGAATGGGCCAATCAATTTCCCGAAATTATTTTTTCGCTTTCTGTAGGTAACGAAGCCTGCGTAGATTGGACAGACCATTATGTGCCTGTACTACGTGTAATCGAGTTTACACGGAGGGTGAAAAAACAGGCAAAGCAACCTGTAACCTTTTGTGAGAACTATGTACCATGGCTCAGTAAGTTAAAAACGTTGGTTGCCGAAGTTGATTTCATTTCTATACATACTTATCCGGTCTGGGAATACAAGCACATACATGAATCTATAGAATATACCCGTGAAAATTATGAAGCAGTTGCAAATATTTATCCTGATAAACCAATTGTAATTACAGAGGCAGGTTGGGCTACTAATTCTAATGGTAGAGGCATTCGTCCCGAGCATGTAAATGAAGAAAATCAGAAAATGTATTATGAGGATTTAATGAATTGGTCAGCCAAAAACAAAACATTGGTTTTCTTTTTTGAAGCCTTTGATGAATCGTGGAAAGGATCACCGGATCCTAATGAACCTGAAAAGCATTGGGGTTTGTTTCATACAAACAGAACACCTAAATTGGCTGTAGAAAATTTGAACCAATCAGTAGAAGTTGGAAAGTCGGTTATTGTTTGATTTTTTAAGAAAAAACTATGAAATAAAAGGCAATTAATATTTTACCTTTCATTTAGTTTAAATGATAAATGCATAAAATGCTGGTTTAGAATTCATATTTCTCAGCAATAAATTGAGTGCAATTGCCTTAGTTTTGAAAAAAAAGTAAAATGAAGCCTACAATCAAACTGCTTGCCTTCAGTAGTTCACGAGTTGGCAATGGAGGTTATTTAGAATCAGTTGCTCCTGTTGTCAATAGCTTTTTAGGTAATAAGACTTTGAATGTTGCCTTCATCCCCTTTGCATCTGTTAATGCTTATTATGAAGTGTATGCCGATATGGTTCGCAAAGGTTTATCGGGTTTGCCTTTATCTATACATACTGTCACCAACATTCATGCAAAAGAAACTATTGAAAGGGCAGACGTCATCATGGTAGGCGGTGGCAATACTTTCAAACTATTGCACGATTTATATGCACGCTCACTTATGGAGGTAATCAACAACAAAGTGCTTTTTGGAACCCCTTACATTGGATGGAGTGCAGGTAGCAACATAGTAGGCGAAACCATTTGCACAAGCAACGATATGCCCATCATTTACCCAAGCAGTTTTAATGCCTTTGGCTTTCTACCTTTTCAAATCAATCCACATTATTACAACCAACCCATCATAGGTTTCAATGGCGAAACCCGCGACCAACGCTTAGCAGAATTTTTACAACTCAATCAAAATAAAAAAGTAGTGGCTTTGCCAGAAGGAACTGCATTGATATTAGTGAATGAACAATTAAGATTAACAGGGCATGCGAATGCTGTACTATTCAAATGGGAAATTAATGCAACTACAAGAAGCGAATTGCCACTTGAAACAAATTTGAGTTACTTGCTATGAACAAAGTATTTGAATTGCTAAACATTTTTTGATTGAATCAAATTATCAAACTGCAAACTCAAAATTGTTCAACTGAATTGATCAATTTATACTGTATTTTATCCACCAAAGGTCTCCTGAAAAGGATATTTCGCTATTTGCCTAAGCTCGAGTTCTCTAGCTAATACACTAGGCTTAGAAAGATTTCGAAAAAACAAAAAATATTGTTATACCTTACATTCAATAATTTTGGTATTGATGAAGAAAATTTTACTTGCCTTCCTAGTATTACTACTTGTAGTTGAAGCATTTGCACAACAAGGTGTTTTAGATCAATCATTTGGTGTAGGAGGTAAGGTGGTAACTAGCACTGATTCATTTGCTACAACAAAAAAAGTGCTTATTCAGCCTGACGGCAAGATAATAAGCGGCAGTTCTACATTTATTAATGGTATAAGTTACCTCACACTCATAAGGTATAATATTGACGGTAGCTTAGACAATTCCTTTGGCAACAATGG
>JANMZN010000063.1:0-8171 GCA_031383285.1 Segetibacter sp. | reverse complement strand
GGCAATCGGCGGCACCTTATCCCAATTGGTCTTCAAGGCGGGCTGGATTTTATTCCAATTCAACTCAATCCGGTAATGCATGGTTGTACACAAGAGGTTTAATACTTAATGGCAATACTTCGTATCGCCTTTCATTTATTTACGGTAACGAAATTGCTAATTATACCAATAAGTTAGAAGTGAAATACGGTACTTCGGCAACTGTAGATAGTATGCAAACTTTAATTTTAGACAATCCATCTATTACTTCTATTTCGCCCATGTCGTCCACTACAGATTTTACTCCTTCGGTTAGTGGGGTTTACTACCTGGGCTTTCATGGCTATTCAGCACCAAACCAGGCAATTCTGTTAGTAGATGACATCTCCGTTACCCAAACGCCTACAGTGCCTATTGTACTTAGTGCATTCAGCGGCAGGCGTACAGGGGTAGCCAACGACCTTTGGTGGACAACAGCCTCTGAGGCCAACAACCGTGGGTTTGAGTTGCAGCGTTCGGCAGATGGCAAACAATTTAGCAGCGTAACATTTGTAAACACCCGTGCCACCGGTGGCAATAGTACACAACCGCTAGCCTACGGCTACACAGACAAAGAACCGCTGCCGGGCATTACTTATTACAGGCTAAAACAAGTAAACAACGATGGTAGTATTGGCTTGTCCAACATTATAGCTATCAAGGGTTCTACCGCCAATGATATTGTGTTGTCATCGGTTTATCCCAATCCGGCCAATTCGTTGGTAAATGTGTCGCTGTATGCACCCACAAGCCAACAAGCAAGCATTGTGATAACGAATGTACTAGGCAGGCCTGTGATGGTAAAGCCTGTAAATTTGGTAATGGGTCAGCAGGTATTTACGCTCAACATAGCAGATGTACCGGCAGGTATTTATATGGTCAAAGCTATGTGCGAACGGGGGTGTAGGACTTCTATTTTTAAGTTGATAAAGGAGCGGAGGAGGAGATAGACAATGATAAAACACGGCGGATGGGATTCCTCTCCGCCGCGGCGGATCGGAATGACAATGTAGGAGGTGGAGTGATAAGGTGGAAGGAAACCCATAGCGGGTGTATGCATATTCCTACTTTGGTATCACGATGCGGATTGAGAAGCGGATTCCTCCTACGTCGGAATGACGGTGCGGCAAGGTGGAGTAACGATGTAGAAAGGTGGAGTGATAAGGTGGGAGGCAATCCACAATGGGTGTATGCGTATTCCTACTTTGGTATCACGATGCGGATTGAAAATCGGATTCCTCCTACGTCGGAATGACAGTGCGGAAAGGTGGAGTGATAAGGTGGGAGGTGGAATGAGAATGAGGAACGACGGGGTGACAATTGAAAGTATCAATATTAGATTACATGATGTGCAGGCAACTACTTTTCTTTTTATGTTTTTTATTTGCAAGGTCTGTTTGCTGCCAAACCTTTACTAGTACAATATCGGGTATTGTACCCTCTAACAATACGGATGTATGTTTTCCTTTGAAAGTATCCGGTGTAGGGGCTATCAATAACAGCACGTTTGGATTGTCAAAAGTATGTGTGAACATAGCCCACACAACCGATCAGGACCTTGCGTTTTTTTTGGTTTCTCCTGATGGTGCCAAGGTAGTATTGTCTTCTTTGCGGGGCCAAACGGGAGATAATTATATAAACACTTGTTTCACCGGTACGGCTACGGTGCCTATTGCTTCAGGCTCTGCGCCTTTTACCAATACGTATTTGCCCGAAGGTTATTTAGGCAATATCAACAATGGTCAAAATGCAGACGGTATATGGTATTTGTGTGCGAGGGATGTAGTACCAACAAACACCGGATTTTTTCAAAACTTCAGCCTTACTTTCGATAGTACTCCCGCCCCTGCCGGGCCTGTGCCCAATGTGCAGGATTGCCTTGCTGCAATACCGCTTTGCAGAAATATATACAGCGAAACAGTTTCTTATGCCGGTGTAGGGAATATAGCCAATGAAACCAATCCTAAATTGAGTTGCCTTCTCTCAGGTGAAAAAAACAGTGTGTGGTATGTATTTACGACCCAAACTGCGGGAGACCTTTCATTTCTGATTACACCCAATGTACTAACCGAAGATTATGATTGGGAAGTGTATAACCTGACCAATGCAAAGTGTACAGATCTCATTTATAACAAGAGCTTAAATGTCAGTTGCAATTATGCAGGTTTTAAAGGTATTACAGGCCCAACAGGTGCCTCTACACTTACACAGCAAGGTCTGAGTGGTACACCGTTCAATGCCAAAATACCTGTAGCGGCAGGAGAAACTTATGTAGTGCATGTGAGTAATTATTCTTCCACCACCAATGGCTATACCATTGATTTTGGTGCTTCTACTGCTGTTATGTTTGATACGTCCAAAGCATTTTTGAAATCAGTAAAACCCATAGATAAATGCGGAACCAAATTGGTGAGCGTACAGTTTTCAGAAAATGTTGTTTGCAATAGTTTTGTTCCAACAGATTTTACGATTACAGGTCCGGGAGGGCCTTACACGGTTACTCGTTTGTCTAGTAGTTGTCTGACCGGTGCGCCTTATTCAAACGATTTTACACTTACGGTTAGTCCAGCTTTGACGATTGGGGGCAATTACCAACTTTGCCAAACATCTGTTACAGGTGTATCTGCTGATGTCTGCGCCAACAGTGTATTGGCAGGATGTCTTACTTTTTTTATAGACACTTCATTGGTTGCTACTTTTGATTCGTTACCGTCAATTTGTTATGGATCGGCAGCACCCGTTTTGCCTTCCATTTCCAAAAATGGTCTCAATGGTATATGGTCTCCATCTGTTGTTAGTAATACAAGTGCAGCTACCTATACTTTTACACCCACTACTACTGCCTGCTTCTTGCCTTCTACGCTTACTACAAATATTGTGACCAAACCGTTTGTAGGAAATGATAGTATAGTAGCTGTTTGCGCAGGAAAAATAGTGAACCTGAGTGCCATTTATGACACTACAGGATTAATGAGTTTTTGGTCTTATGCAGGTAATGCCGTCACCCGACCTGATTCGGTTTTGTTATCGGGTGTTTATACGTTTACCGTTTCAAATGCCAATAACTGTAAAGACACCGTCAAGGTTCAAGTAGTGCACAACGGGTTCAATACATTTAGCAATGCACAGGTTAGCATCTGTCAAAGCCAACTTCCTTTTTTGTGGAATGGTAACAACTATAGTTCCTCAGGTGTATTTATTGATACCTTAATCAATGCCAAAGGTTGCGATTCTATAGTTACATTGTATTTAGTGATTGCTAATAGTAAATACGACACTACTGTTTCAATGCTTTGTACAAACCAATTGCCCTATTTGTGGAACGGTTCACTTTACAGTGTCGCAGGAATGTATTCCGATACCTTACTTAGTTCCATTGGTTGTGATTCTGTTGTTACTTTAACTCTCACCTTGAAGGCAGCTACTGCAAGCACTATCAGTATTTCGCTTTGCCCAAAGCAATTGCCCTATATTTTTAATGGCAAAAGTTATGGAAGTGCAGGCATTTTTTATGAGACGCTCATCAATTCCATTGGTTGTGATTCTATTGTTACTTTAAATCTAACCTTGAAGGCGGCTACTGCAAGTACACTCAATATTTCGCTTTGCTCAAAGCAGTTGCCGTATATTTTTAATGGAAAGAGTTATGGAAGTGCAGGGGTGTATAAAGATACTTTGGTAAATGCTATTGGTTGCGATTCTGTTGTTACTTTAAATCTCACCTTGAAGGTAGCTACTGCAAGCACACTCAATATTTCGCTTTGCCCAAAGCAGTTGCCTTATATTTTTAATGGCAAAAGTTATGGAAGTGCAGGTGTTTTTTATGATACGCTCATCAATTCCATTGGTTGTGATTCTGTTGTTACTTTAAATCTCACCTTGAAAGCGGCTACTACAAGCACTATCAATATTTCTCTTTGCCCTAAGCAATTGCCCTATATTTTTAATGGTAAAAGTTATTCAGGCGCAGGTATTTTTTATGATACACTCATCAATTCCATTGGTTGTGATTCTATTGTTACTTTAAATCTAACCTTGAAGGCAGCTACTGCAAACACGCTCAATATTTCGCTTTGCTCAATGCAGTTGCCTTATTTTTTTAATGGTAAAAGTTATTCAGGCCCAGGTATTTTTTATGATACGCTCATCAATTCCATTGGTTGTGATTCTGTTGTTAGTTTAAATCTAACTTTGAAAGCGGTTACTGCAAGCACACTCAATATTTCGCTTTGCCCAAAGCAGTTGCCGTATATTATTAATGGAAAGAGTTATGGAAGTGCAGGGGTGTATAAAGATACTTTGGTAAATGCAGCAGGTTGCGATTCTGTTGTTACACTCGTTCTTTCTGTTAGAAATATTTCAACGAGTAAAACGTTGGTTAGTATTTGTTCAAATGATTTGCCGTACTTATGGAATGGACAATCTTTGGTAAATGCGGGTATTTTTTCTAGTACGTTAATTGACCGATTTGGCTGCGATTCTTTGGCAACGATTGAACTAACGATTAAAACCTCACCAACAGCGCCGGGCATTTCAAGTAATTCGCCGGTTTGTCAGGGAACAAACTTAATGCTGATGGCAGTTGCTGCTACGGGGCAAACGTACAGGTGGATAGGTCCCAATAATTTTAATTCGGCTGTGCAAAATCCGGTCATTGCAATGGTAGATACTAATTATTCGGGCAATTATGCTGTAACTGTATTTTCAAATGGGTGTACCAGTACAGCTTCAAATATTCAAGTCACTATTTTTCCAATACCAAAAGTAACGCTTAGTCCTACAGTAAAGGTATATGAAGGCGATAGTTTAAAATTATCACCAATCGGCACAACAGTAGACCTTCGCTATAAATGGACGCCTTCCACTTTTTTCATTTCGCCTGATAGCATTCGGTCACCCTTATTAATTCCATTGAGAACAATAACCTATTACCTCAATATCTCTACAGACAAGGGTTGCAAAATAAAGGAGAATCAAATTATTGTCAATGTACTACCAAGAGTGAAGCCGATTAAAATCCCCAATGCATTCTCTCCCAATGGCGATGGCATAAATGATGTTTGGATGATTAAGGATTTGGCAGGCAATACTGAGACTTCAGTAGAAGTTTTTGACAGAAACGGAAGAGTAGTTTTTTCTTCCATAGGAAATTTTAAAGGTTGGGATGGAAGGTTTAATGGTAGAACTTTACCGCATGGTACTTATTACTACATTATAAAAGTAAAAAGAGGCGAGCAGCCCATAACAGGTTGGATAGCTTTGTTGAAATAACTAATCGGATTGAACTGCGCTTAATTCACCGTAAAATAATACCGCACATAATTGTCGGCTGCTTTGTTTTCTATTTCCAATTCTACTTTGGCAGCAGTTTTATTATAAATGACATAGTAATCCCCTGCATGTGGGTCCGTTCCTTTGGTCCAGAAATATAGGTTTATTCCTCGTAGTCTATAAGAGTACAACTTGTTTGGCGTTGTATAAATTGTCAATACTCGGTTGGTGTCAATCTTGATATCTTCACCGGTTCCTATGCCTTTTACGATTACAGTAGCTTTGCCATTTGTTGTGGTTTTTATACTGTCGCAAACCAGGTATTTTCCTTTAAGATTGTCAATATTTATTTCGGGCTCTTCTTTTTTGCAGCCAATAAAAAAACTAAATAAGAGAATTGTAAACAGTATTTTCATAACAAATTATTATTTTCACAGCGACGGGTCTAAATTACATTAATATTTGAAACAACATATGCAACAGAAAATATTCTTAACACCAACCTATTACTTTTTACTTTCCCTAATGAGTATTGGTTTAATCAATGAAGTGACAGCACAGGAAAAAGTGTTTGGCAGAGAAATTTCCATCAAGTTTGACAATGATTTTTTTGCAGGAAGGGGAACGGACAAATATTATACAACGGGGCTTTTTATATCCTATTCAAAGTTGGCGAAGGCTAAAAAACCATCTATTGTAAAAAAAATAAACACTTTTGAAATAGGGCAACGTGTATATACTCCCGGACAGCGAAACGTATATGTTGTAAAAGAGTTGGATAGGCCCATCACAGGGTATTTGTATGGGCAATATGGTATTTCCTATTTTAAGCAAAACAACCGGATGTTTAAATTAGGGGCATCTGTAAACACTGTTGGTCCTGCTGCTTTAGGACAGGAAATACTAGATGCATTCCACCCATTTATAAAGATAAATAGCGATTATTGGGATTGGATGTTTGAATACCAATTGAAAAATGCTCCCGGCATAAACCTGCATGGTAGTTATGCTATGAGTCTATTAAAGAACGACGGACTATTACAGATAACCCCTCTCACGAATGTGTCATTAGGAACATCCACTACAAACCTTTCCCAATCTGTGGTCTTTAGATTTGGTAAAGAGAATGCCATGCACCAAAGTGCATTTTGGGGAAGCCGAATACAGGCTGCCGAAGAAGCAAAGCCAAAACATAAAGTGGAGATTTTTGGATATTATCAACCGGAGGTGGTGCTTCAAGTGTACAATGCAACCATACAAGGGGGCATGTTCATAAAGGACAAAGGCCGTATTTTATCTAAACCAAAGCCGATAGTGGTTAGTCACCGTTTCGGGGTTATGTTGGCCAATAACAGGTATTCCGGGGGTTTTCACCTTACTTACCAAGGCAAAGAGTCTAAGTCTCAGTTTGATAGCCATATTTTTGGGGGAATAAATCTTGCTTATCGCTTTCGCTAAAGAAATTTATCAACTTTTTGGGAATAAGTATTAGGGAAAAAATAATTTGTTCCCTGCTATTTGCAATATATTTGTCGCATCATGAAAATAAAGGTTTATACAGGCTTTTTAGCCTTAGTAACTGTAGCAGTTACAAGTTGTAGCAGCACACAACCCGGCGAAGAAAAAAAAGGAGATTCTACATCTTCTACATCTCCGGCAAAAGTAGTTCAACCATGGCAGAAGCCATTAGACAGTGCATTGTACGATAAGCTGAATATGGCACTTGCCAACGGCGATACGACAGGTAAATGGCCAGCAAAAACAGTTTATCCATTGCCCGGGGCTATTCTGCCATTTAATAGAGTAGTGGCTTACTATGGTAATTTGTACTCAAAGAAAATGGGTATCTTGGGTGAATTGCCAAAAAATGAAATGTTGGCAAAGCTGAAAGCAGAATGTGAAAAATGGCAGCGTGCAGATAGTTCTATTCCTGTTATTCCGGCGTTGCATTATGTATCAATAACAGCACAAGGTGCGCCGGGCAAAGATGGAAAATACAGATTGAGGATGCCACATGCACAAATAGATACGATTGTAAAATGGGCCAATGAAATAAACGGCCTTGCATTTGTAGATGTACAAGTAGCACAAAGCAATCTGCAAACTGAGGTGCCTTCATTGGAGCCTTACATGATGATGCCTAATGTTCACTTAGGAATAGATCCTGAGTTTTCAATGAAAAATGGAGAAAGACCGGGAACTGTCATTGGTACTTTTAATGCAGATGATATAAACTACACCATAGATTATCTGGCAGGAATTGTGAAGAAAAATAATCTTCCTCCAAAAATATTGGTGATTCATCGTTTTACGCAAGGGATGGTAAGAATGTATCAGAATATTAAGAAAGTACCTGAAGTGCAAGTGGTGATAGATATGGATGGATGGGGAGATAAAATATTGAAAAAGTCTTCTTACATCTTATACGTTTACCGTGAGCCTGTTCAGTACACCGGTTTTAAATTGTTCTACAAAAACGATATCAAGAAGGGCGGACAAGCACAGTTTTATTCTCCAGAAGAATTGTTGAAGTTTACGCCAAAACCAATTTATATCCAGTATCAGTAACATATTTTGATAATGTAGCCAACTACCGAAAAGTGACTAAAATTCAAATAATTTTTAGTCACTTTTTTGTAAAAAACAGGTTACTTATTTAAGAAATGCAATAATGGCGCAGCACTATAATCATTGTTTGTGTCACATGAAAAAAGTATTTGAAATGAAAAAATTATTTATATCTATTGCTTGCTTTGTAGCTTCGGTAGCATTGTTTGCGCAGCAAGACACTGTTTTTTTGAAAAAGGAAAGTAAGAAGAAAGTGATTACCGATAGGCCGCCTCAGTTATTCTTTGCAGAATTGGGTGGCCCCGGTATCGTAC
>JANMZN010000058.1:0-3339 GCA_031383285.1 Segetibacter sp. | reverse complement strand
TGACAAAGTAGAAATAATGGTGAAAGATAACGGCAATGGTATTCCGCAAGATGTACTTAACAAGATATTCCAACCATTTTATACCACTAAACCAACAGGGCAAGGGACAGGACTGGGTTTATCAATGAGCTACGATATTATAAAAGCGCATGGTGGGGAGTTGGAAGTAGAAACAAAAGAAGGATATGGGTCATCTTTCATCATAATTTTACCGCAATCTTGAAACATGATAATTCCATATCACATAAGTTTTGGTTTAATCGCTCATAATTCGTAATAGTATAAAAATGAAAAAAATAATTTCAATCACACTTTTTTATATCTTTCTTTTCGTTGCCGGAGAAGGGAGTAAGCTCTATGCCCAGCCACAAAAAGCTGACAGTATCAAAAATCTTTTATCGAAATACAATAGCAAAGAAGAAAAATATCTCCAGCTTCTGAACGCACTTTCACTCACACAGGTTGACAATAAACCTGCTGATGCGCTGGCAACAGCCGAAAAGGCCATAGCACTTGCACAAGAATCAGGCAACCAAAAAGAGTTAGCAACTGCGTATAATAACAAAGGTTTTATTGTAATGCGCATGAGCGACTTTGACGTAGCAAAAGACTATTTTCAAAAAGCGTTTACAATAAATACTAATTTAAAATACGAAAATGGTATTGCTGATAGCTATTGCAATATGGGTACATTACTGATGTATCGTTGTGTGTACGACAGTGCAAAAAATTATCTTTTTACTGCAATACATCTATATGAAAAAACCCAAAACAAAAACGGTTTGGCAGATGCAAACTATTATTTGGCTGGAGTATATTGGTTTTTGCGTAATCTTAAAAATATGAATTTATGCTTAGAAAAAGCCCTACATCTTTACGAACAAACAGGTAACGAAAACGGAATGGCGGTTTCCATGACATCACTCGGAGCTATGGAACTGTCACTTTACAATGTGAATAAAGGCTTGGATTTGCTGCGTAAGGGAAAAGAGCTGAATGAAAAAAACAGTAATGTATTTGGGCTGGGTCAGAATTATTTAGCCATGGGAATATTTTTTAACAATCAGTCTAATTACCTGAAAGCTATAGAAAGTTACCATCAGGCCTTGCGCTTACATGAATCCATAGGATGGAAGCCAGACCAGGTAGCGGCGTTAGCTAATATAGGTACTTGCTATGGGACGGGACTAAACCAACACCAAAAAGGTCTGGATTACGATATGAAGGGGCTAGACCTCCTAAAACCCCTTAATAATAAATCATACGTAGCGCAAATGTATTTTAAGATGAGTGAGCATTATTCCGGTCTAAAGCAATATAATAAAGCCATCGAATGCCTTAATCAAACCTTAAATTATACAATACAATATAAAGATTCTTTTCTATTGTCAGCTTGTTACACAAGTCTTGGAAAAACCTATAATAAAGTAGAAAAATACGAACAGGCAATTCCAATGTTCCAAAAAGTACTTGCCCTTGATAAGATTATTGACCCAAATGTAGGAGTGATTTATGACATGTTTTACATGACTAATTCAATTTTAAAAGCGAATGATGCTACGCTAATAAAGGCCGGTATTAACCCAGCAGAAAAAAATGCTTTGGCAATTAAATACTTGCAACAAGGAATTGTACTCGGTAAAAGAATTGGCGATCTGGGTTTAGAGCGTGATGCGCTTTTCCAATTAAGTTCATTCTATGAAAAGCAAAATGATTTAGGAAAATCTCTGGACTACTACAAGCAATATGACATTTTAAAAGATACTATTCTAAATCGAGAAAACGCTAAATACCTTGCCAGCGTACAAATGCAATATGATTCAGAAAAAAAAGAACAACAAATAGAATTACTCAGCAAAGACAAAGTCATTCAGGAAAAAGAAATAAATAAGCAAAAAACAGCACGCAATGCATTTATCGCAGGATTTATTCTTGTATTGCTTTTAATAGGAGTTACACTTAATCGAAATCGCTTAAAACAAAAGGCAAACCGTGAACTTTCGACATCCTTAGAACAATTAAAACAAACTCAAAAGCAACTCATCCAATCCGAAAAAATGGCAAGCTTGGGAGAACTCACCGCAGGCATTGCTCACGAGATACAAAACCCTTTGAATTTTGTAAACAATTTTTCAGAAGTGAATAAGGAATTGTTATTTGAGTTGAAAAACGAAATAAACAAAGGAAATACTGAAGAAGTAGATGCTATAGTTGATGATGTAATCAGTAATGAGGAAAAAATAAATCACCATGGTAAACGTGCCGATGCCATTGTAAAAGGAATGCTGCAACATTCGCGAAGCAGCTCAAGCAAAAAAGAACCAACAGACATTAATGCTTTAGCAGATGAATATTTACGCTTAGCTTATCATGGTTTAAGGGCAAAAGACAAGTCATTCAATTCCACCATGAAAACAAATTTTGATACAAATATTGACAACATCAATATCATACCTCAGGATATAGGCAGAGTGATTTTGAATTTAATAACAAACGCATTTTACGTGGTAGATGAGAAGAAGAAATCGGGGATTGCTGATTATCAACCTACGGTATCTGTCAGTACAAAAAAGTTAGAAAATAGTGTTGAAATTAGAGTTGTGGACAATGGCAATGGTATCCCTCAAAAAATACTAGACAAAATATTTCAACCCTTCTTCACCACAAAACCTACGGGACAAGGAACGGGATTGGGATTGAGTTTGAGTTATGATATAGTGAAGGCGCATGGGGGAGAATTGACAGTTGAGACGAAAGAAGGTGAGGGGAGTGAGTTTAGCATTCAATTGCCTGCTTGAAAACTGTAATTGTTAGTATTTTATATCGTTACTCGATGGAATCTGCAATTTTTGGTTATTTTTATTTTTATCTCATTGTTTCAATATGTATTTAGAAAGTATTTTGGGGTTAATTATCAGTAGTGTGTTGAGGAAAAGTTTACAGACTAAAACAAATTTGCCGCAATGGGATAAAGTGCTGGTCATTGGTATTTTTTCTTCTATTGGGTTGGTGGTTTTGGATACATCAACTGGAGTAAATAACTATCTAGTAATGTGTCTGGGGCATCTCCTTGTATTTTCATTGGTATATATAATATTTAAATACAAGGAGTTTCGGTTTTCAAAACCTTTCATTTTTTCATTGTTGCCTTTGATTATTATCTCATTTGTAGGAAATATATCACAGTGGATTAACCTTGATTTTTATAATAAATGGAACAGTTTTTTTGATGCTGCTATGACATTTTCTTATGTCTGGATTGGTGCAATGTGGATTATCACTAAAAGACAAAGAAAGGCCTTAGAGAATGAGCGAATAAAAACCCAGGAGTTAGAAAAA
>JANMZN010000021.1:0-4066 GCA_031383285.1 Segetibacter sp. | reverse complement strand
GAGCCGATTATTAAATGTACATGACTTGTCATTAAACACCAACCGTACAGTTCTAAATCTTTTGTGGCTTGGCAATATTTAATGCTGTCCAATAAAATATTTCTGTACACATCTCGTATAAATAAATCAACAACCTATTTTTTGTAAATTTACTAATGAGCAAAAAATATAAATTTACAGACAATAGCAAACTATACTTTGTAAGTTTTGCAGTGATCAATTGGATAGATTTATTTATACGAGATGTATACAGAAATATTTTATTGGACAGCATTAAATATTGCCAAGCCACAAAGGATTTAGAGCTGTATGGCTGGTGCCTTATGACAAGTCATGTACATTTAATAATTGGCTCTAGCGGAAATGCTTTGAGCAATATCATGAGGGATTTGAAAAGGCATACGTCGGAAGAACTGCATAAAGCCATCGCAAATAATAAAACAGAAAGTAGAAGAGAATGGATGATTTGGCTTATGGAAAGTGCAGCAAAGAAAACAAGCAAAGATGCTAAGTTTCAATTGTGGCAAGCAGAAAATCATCCAATAGAATTGACTAGACAAAAAATTGCTTGGCAAAAATTAGACTATACCCATTACAATCCTGTAGAAGCAGGTTTTGTAAAACGTGCAACAGATTGGAAATACAGTAGTGCTATAGATTATGCCGGCCGTAAGGGATTGTTGGATGTCATTTTATTAGATCGATGATAGTGTAAAAGTTCGTATGGTTAATTGTTTTTATTGGGGTGCAGAAAGGTTTTTACTGCATATTCTTTTACATTGGCACAGAAAGCTAGCGCACAGGCTGGACCTCATTTCTGCGCCAGAGATAGATGTTTACGCAATTGATGCATTATGTGCAGGATGCTTTAAACAAAGGCGATTATATTCCACCTTTTTTGGTGGTGATAGATACCAAGAAGGCAGCCATTATGAAAACAGCCGATGCCCTACCCCTTATTAGCAATAAAAAGCAACCTATAAAATGGGGTAAAAGTGCAAGCGGATATACCCAAGAAGCATTGGATGTAGTGAGTGCTTACATAGGCACCTACATTGTAAGTTTTAAAATAGAAACCCACGAAGAAGAATTTATAAACACCATAAAAAATGCTATTAAAAGCGGCGATATTATACGCACACAAATAACACCCGACAACCTAAAACAGGTATTTGATAAATGGGTGGTAATGATTGGACACGAAATAAAAGGCGTGGCAGCCGAAGAATATGCACTACTATTTTTTGCAGATATAATGAGTGATGGTACAATAAGTACACATGCCAACCTGCCTGCCGAATTGCTGCACCGCGGCAACTCACCTGTATTTAGTTTGGGTGGCAAAATATACGAACTGGGCAATAAAGAAGGCTACAGACAGTTTTGGGCCATTTACCACCGCCCACCTGCACAGGAGTATAGAAACTACTTACTGGAACGCCGAGATAGCCTGATACCCATAGATGAACGCAGTTTTAAAGGGGCATACTACACACCGCTACATGTGGTAGACAAAGCCTACGATAAACTAACCGAAACCCTGGGCAAAGACTGGCAAAAAGAATACATAGTATGGGATATGTGCTGCGGCGTAGGCAACCTGGAAGTAAAGCACAGCAACCCACGAAACATATACATGAGTACGCTAGACCAAGCCGATGTAGATGTAATGAAAGCCACCAAAACCTGCGTAGCTGCCACAAGGTTTCAATACGATTATTTGAATGATGATATCAACGATTTTGGGCAAATAGATTATACTATCACCAATAAAATACCTGCTGCACTACAAAAAGCTATTAAGGAGAATAAAAAGATTTTGGTGTTGATTAATCCGCCTTATGCTGAATCTACTAATCTTGACACGGTAAGTGGTGGAGAGAACAAAGAAGGTGTTGCAAAAACAAAATTTGCAGCAAAAGCTATGGACAAATATGGCAAAGCGAGCAATGAATTATATACTCAATTTGTTGCCCGTGTAGCTAAAGAAATTCCTACAGCTACGTTAGCAATGTTTAGCACATTAAAGTATGTAATATCACCAACGTTAGATGTTTTCAGAGAATATTGGAATGCGAAATATTTAGGGGGATTTGTTGTACATAGCAAAGCATTTGATGGATTAAAAGGAAATTTTCCAATTGGCTTCTTAGTTTGGAAAACTGCTGCAAACCTTGATAGGTTTCAAAACCCTATCAAGGTTAAAAGAGCAACTATTGATACAGTTGAAGCAGATATTTTAGATAAAAATGCCAACCCAATTGGAGCTAAAATATTTTATAATAATCCAAATGAGAAATTATTAACTAATTGGATTGATAGACCTAAAACAAATAAGCAAGAAGTTATACCATTAAAAAATGCAATCGTTCCAGCTACTGCAACAAAAGATTTAAGAGGAACAAAATGGTCGGATAATGCAATTGGTTATATGTTAAGTGGAGGTAATGATTTACAACATTCAGGAATACAAACTGTAATATTTTCATCAGGATATGGTAGTGCAAGAGGCTATTTTACTAATGAAGAGAACCTGTGGCAAATTGCAATTGTATTTTCTGTAAGAAGATTAGTAAAACCCACTTGGCTAAACGATAGAGACCAGTTTTTGCAACCCACAGAACCATTAAGCAACGAGTTTAAAAGCGATTGTTTAATATGGATGTTGTTTAATGGCAGCAACCTAACAGCCAGTGCCAACGATTTAGAATGGAATGGAAAAAAGTGGAGTATCGTCAATCATTTTATACCCTTCACCGAAGAAGAAGTAGGCGCACCCGATAGGTTTGAGAGCGATTTTATGGTTAGGTATTTAGCCCGTCATTGCGAGGAGGAACGACGAAGCAATCCGCCTTATGAAAGGAAACAACACGATAAAATTGGAGCAGATTGCTTCGTTCCTCGCAATGACGGCAGCGGTTTAAGTATAGAAGCACAAGCAGTAATGCAACAAGGCAAAAAGCTATGGCAAGCCTATTTTGCCCACACCGATGTGCGCAGTGTACGAGACGAGCTAAAGCTAAACCGCCCCGATGTAGGTTGGTATCAAATACGCAAAGCATTGCAAGCACGAAACGCCAGTGGCGACTTTGCCCCGGTCAACTTCAAACCTTTTGAAGAAGCCTACAAAGCCCTCACAGAAAAGCTGCAACCAATGGTGTATGAGTTAGGTTTTTTGAAAGTGTAAACAAGATGCCAACGGCATCAAATGTTTATAACATAAAACAAATTCAAATTACCGATGCCAACGGCATCAAATGTAAATAGAAAATAAAAGATGCAAGACATACGACCCCGTTGGGGTCGAATACATTAAAACATGACCATTTTCTATAAACATATAACCCCGTTGGGGTTTTTAGGAAAAAATGCCAAAGACATCATATGCATATAAATGCTTTGAAGAAGCATATAAAGCATTAACAGACAAGCTAAAACCGATGGTGCATGTGTTTGTGTTTTTGAAGAGCTAGAAAAATTTAGGAATGATAATACATTCAAACATACGTGGACACAAAACATTAGTGCATTCGGTGCAACAAATTGATGCATAATTTGGATTTTTGAAAGCGTAAAATAGCAATATGGAAAAAGAGACAGCTTTACAAGCACATGAAGTATTGAAAGCAGAATATGTAAAACTGCTAAACGACAAAGATGTGCTAATCAATTGGGGCAAGCCACAATTAGAGGCTCTATATGCAACAAGAATTGGCGTACATCAAATAGCTTTATTGCAATTGCAACTCAATGTACAAGCATTGAAACGTAAGATAGAATTAATACAAGCAGCCATTAATACCCAACAGCCATATGACATTATACAAATAGAATTAACCGTAGCCACAGAATTGGCCAAACTAGAATCTGAAATAATGCAACAGACTGCAACAGTAAACCAAGCCAAGTTAATGCTGAGCAGTTTAGATACACCGCAGCGCAGTGCCGAACTGAAGCATCTTTTTAAACAATTAGCCAAACAACTACACCCCGATGTAAACCCCGATCTAACTCCTGAACAAATAGCACTTTGGCATAAGGTAAAAGATGCTTATCAATATGGCGA
>JANMZN010000001.1:0-4584 GCA_031383285.1 Segetibacter sp. | reverse complement strand
TTCGACCGCTATTGCCAGATATTTATCATATGGACTTTAATAGTCAAGATTTAATAGACGAAATAGATGATCAGACTGCTTGTGTAATTATTGAAACGGTACAGGCCGAGAGTGGCATCAATAAGCCGGACATTAATTGGATAAAAGCGGTTAGGAAAAAATGTACAGACGTTTGTGCTTTGCTCATTTTCGATGAAATACAAGCAGGTTTTGGGAGAACGGGAAGTCTTTGGGCTTTTGAGCAATATGAAGTAGTTCCGGATGTGTTGCTTTTAGGCAAAGCTTTGGGTGGTGGTATGCCGTTGGGTGCTTTCATAGCTGATTTGGTTATCATGAATACACTAACCAACAATCCGGTACTTGGCCACATTACAACCTTTGGCGGTCATCCTGTGAGTTGTGCAGCCGGGCTTGCAGCAATGAATGTATTGCTCAATAGCAAATGGATAGAACAAGTAAAAGAAAAGGAAGCGATTTTTTTGAAAATGCTCGTACATTCTGCCATCAAATCAGTAAGATCTGCGGGTCTTTGGATGGCTATAGAATTTAATGACTTTGATGAATGTAAAAAAATAATAGACAAAATTTTAGTTGAAGGATTGGTTTCTGATTGGTTTTTGTTTGCACCAAACTGTTTGCGGATAGCACCTCCTTTGATGATTACTGAATTGGAAATAAATAAAGTTTGTTCCATCATCCTCGCTGCATTAAACAATTAATAAAAAAATTTGGGGGTTATTAATAATTGTATTTACTTTGTATTTCAAAGTGCTTTCTACTATGCCAGACCAACAGCCAATTGACCAACTGAAGGAAATAAAAAAGATGATGGAGAAAAGCAGCCGCTTCATTAGTTTGAGCGGCTGGAGTGGCGTAGCTGCAGGATCATGCGCCTTGGTTGGTGCCTATTTTGCTAACGCAATTGTTAATATCGGTAGGTTATCTAAATATCATGATTATAATGGTCGAAGTGGCAATGCTGCTTCTACCAATATTTCAATATTTGACTTCATGGGAAATCGCCTTTTTGTGATTGCTTTACTTACTTTAATAGCTGCCTTCATTTCGGCCTTCATTTTTACCTACATCAGAACCAGAAAAAACAATACAACTGTTTGGAGTGTTGCTTCTAGAAGACTGATATTTAATGTAGCTATCCCTATGTTGGTTGGAGGCATCTACTTGCTAAAGCTGATTGAGAATGGCACCTATGGTTTGATTGCCCCCGGATGTTTAATTTTTTATGGTCTTGCCTTGATAAATGGGAGTAAATATACACTGGGAGAAATCAGGTATTTAGGTTATTGTGAAATCCTATTGGGTTTAATTAATTGTTGGTATCCGGGATGGGGGCTCTACTTTTGGGCAATTGGTTTTGGAATACTACACATTGTGTATGGCATAGTAATGTGGAACAGGTATGAAAGAAATGATGCTTAATAAAGTTGGAGAATTAAGTAATGAAAAACCCGATAGAAAATTTAAATAAGGCATTTGACAGCAGAATTCGTCTAGGCATCATGAGTGCTTTGATGGTGAATGATGAGGTCAACTTTAATGACTTAAAAGAACTCATACAGGTAACAGATGGCAACCTGGCTAGTCACCTAAAAAATTTAGAAGAAAATAAATACATCAAAGTGAACAAAGGATTTATCGGACGCAAAACAAATACAACCTATGCCGTTACCAAAGCTGGGGAGAAAGCATTTAAACTTCACCTCGAAGCACTGGAGCAAATGATAAAGAATATGGGATAACTATTTTTTTGTCCATATACTTTGAATTTCAAAGTACTTTTAACAATATGAATCTAGATACATTACATATTTCAGTCAGGATTTGGTTCTTTAGTTTTCTTACTTTAAGTGTAGGCGCTTTTATCTTTTGTGTTTTTTCAAATAATGAATTTGCCTTTGCCCTCGCCATTCCATTTCTTATATGTTCAGCAATAGGTAGTATTCCAGCCTGGTTACTTTTACACCTCATCCTTCCTATAATAAAAAATAAAAAAACTTCACTTAACACAAAAAATCAATGGTTTCTTCTAGGCCTTTTTTCTATATGTGGTATATATGGATTAGTCGGTGCTTTTATAAATGGAAATTCAATAGATGATATAAGCACTTTGCAAGTATTTCTTTTAGTAACGCTAGTGCTTTTTGCTTGTAGTTCCATTTCCTTTTTAATTATTCAGCGAGACGTAGAAACATATTTTTCGATAGTGGAATTGGAAATATATACAGAAAGTATTGAAGAAAAAGAAGCGGAAATTTTGACATCCCTTGATTCGTCAACAGCATTAAATAACAATTCACTAAACAAAACAATAATCACCATGCAAGACTCACAACAATCCATCATCGAGGTTGAACCCACTCAACCTTCTAACAAAATTATGATCAAAGCCATTGTAACCGGCGTCTTGATTTTAATTATGCTCATTCCTACCGCATTTATTAGCAACCTGGTTTCTGAAAGAGAACAAAGGCAAAAGCAAGTAGTAGCAGAAGTAAGTGATAAATGGGCGAATGCCCAAACGATAACCGGCCCCTATATTGTTGTTCCCTACAAGGATACATTTGTATCAGCAGATAATAAAACAAGAACCACCACTTCTAACATTATTCTCCTCCCGGAAAACCTTGAAATGAATGGAGATGTTGTAGCGGAGCAACGACCAAGGTCTATTTATAAGGTACTACTTTATAAAAGTTCGCTGCGTGCAAATGGTATATTTAAAGTGAAGATTCCTGAAAATATTATTCCGGCAAATCTGCTTTTGAACAATGCACGGTTATGCATTGGCATCAATGACTTTAAAGGCGTAGATGGACCCATAACAATGAATTTCAACGGTCAGTCTATTGAAATGAATCCAGGTTTACCAACAAAACAAATAGATGAAAATGGGCTGTCTGCACCTATCACCTTAACTTTAGATCAATTGCAATCAGCTATTCCTTTTAATTGCTCGCTACGTATAAAAGGTAGCAGACAGCTAAACTTTGTTCCTTTGGCTGGCAATAGCAAGTTTTCTTTACAATCAGCATGGAACAATCCTTCCTTCGATGGAAATGTATTGCCGTCAGAAAGAACTGTTACCGACAAAGGCTTTAATGCCAATTGGCAATTCAATAAGGCCAATCTTCCATTCGGTACCTTCATAAGAGATTTCAATTTTCAAAAAGCAAGTTTTGCATTTGGTGTTACCATGTTGGAACCTGCTGATCAATATGCCAAAACAATGCGATCCGTAAAATATGCCATCCTATTCATTGGGCTTACATTCTCCTTATTCTTCATTGTAGAACTGATGCAGAAGAAACCATTTCACCCGGTGCAATATATTTTAGTTGGCATTGCGTTGGTAGTATTCTATACGCTGCTACTTTCCATTAGTGAATACATAGATTTCAACATTGCCTACTTAATCTCATCCCTTGCAACAGTATTGCTAATTGTACTCTATACAAAAAGTCACTTCCTGAATTGGAAGACGGCTTCGCTCTTTGGGCTTGTACTTAGTAGCTTATATACTTTCACTTTTGTGTTGATACAGTTGGAAGACACTTCATTATTGGTAGGCAGTATTGGATTGTTTATCGTGCTTGCTATAGCCATGTATGCCAGCAGAAAGGTTAATTGGTACAATACGGCAGTCCCAACCTCACCAACTGAAACAACTGAAAACAAATAATGATGAAAACAATCTGGTTCAAAAAAAGGGGGTGGACATACTTGCCCAACGCTGTAATGGGTGTGTTGGTAACGCTGCTTGCTGTCATTTTTCTTATACCTATTTATATGGCTACCATTAGAACCGGCTATTCAGTTAGCGATGACCTTTACCAATTGTTTGTTTATACCACGTGCACTGCTTTTTGGTGGAAATGGGTAGCAGAAAAAACAAGTGAAACAAACGTTCAATAAAAAACCTGAATTTCGATAAAAAATTATCTATGCTAAAGTTCATCAAAGGATTTGGGTACGCATTTTCCGGATTGTTTATTTTCTTTAAAAATGAAACCAATGGAAAAGTACAGTTGCTTGCAGGATGTGTGGCGGCATTGCTTGGATGGATCGTACAATTATCCGGCAATGAATGGGTAGTCATCATTGGCTGCATAGCGGCAGTGCTTTCGTTGGAAATGATGAATAGCGCTATAGAGAAACTGTGCAATCATGTAGAACCTGATATACATCCTGCCATAAAAACAATCAAGGACATAGCTGCGGGTGCTGTCTTGTGGATGGCAATAGCAAGTGCTATCATTGGTTCCATTATTTTCATTCCTAAAATTTTACAGTTGCTATGAATAATCGTTTCCGCCGCTGTTGATATTCTTTACTAATAGCTTGCAATGTAGGCAGGTTTGCTTGTTAAGCTCATATTGAACTGAGAAAATAAAAGAAAACAATGAACGAAATTTTTAAAAGGTGTGTAGCGTTACTACAGTATTTTGCTAAAGTATTTCATACTACTTATGAGGCTCTCAATGTTTGGATATTCTGTATTATTGAACCCATAGTATTTCTATTTATGTTGATAGTAATTGTAAGACAATTCTTCAAAATACGAAC
>JANMZN010000429.1:0-1919 GCA_031383285.1 Segetibacter sp. | reverse complement strand
TTTGGAGGCTCTATTCTTTTGGTTTTTGTTACTTACACCCTTATTCAAACTCCTGAAATGAAATCGCTTTCCTCGTTGTGGATGTTGTTGGTTCCATTGGTTAATAAAATATTGACAAAGAAAAGAAAATGACCATCTGCTGTTGGCGTTAGAGATCCTTTTTCGTACGAGTGGGGGTGTTTCACGAATGAAAAAAATAAAGATAATTCTTTTCAATGCTAAAAAGTAGATGATAGTAGGTCTACCGAAATGTTGTTTAAGGCCTTATTAGCTCGGCGAGACTTTGAAGACAAAATTAATGAAGGTCTTTGACCTCTTGTCTTTAAAAAAGACAAACTACTCAGCTTTTGTAAAGGCTTGTTTTTATTATCTTGTACTGACCAATTGATAGAACAATGTATTATGGTTACTCTATTTCGGATCAGGTGTCTTTTTCAAAGACAGCAGTTAGAAGAACTGAATTTATCTTAGGTTCAAGGTGCCTTTCATAACAGCTCGAAGACCTGGGAACTTATTTGTGTTGGCCTCAAAATTGTTTCAGTCATGTTGTTTTCTCAAATAAATGGAGCAAAATGTGAATGGAAAGTCTAGAAAGATTTATATGGCAATTTCGAATCACTTACTTGGTTTTTATTTGATTCTGCTTTTTTTTAAATGTGTTGTAGTGTTTATAGATAAAGTAAGTAGTAGAATTTGTTGTACGCAACCCTATTTGAAAATTTCGTTAACCTACAAGCGACAAGACATTCAAGGCGTAAACCCTAACCACCCACCGCATATTGTAGCACATTTGCAAGGCAAACAAAATCCATCGCACAAAGCTAACCTTGCAAAAGAGCTGCAAATGCAAACACAAGGCAAACAGCTTCCGGAGCAATAGATTACACAAACGCTCTACAAATTTTCGAATTACTATACGGCGTACACAAAAAAATCTTAATCAAATCTGCTTAACAAACCCTTCTAAAATTTTTATCGTATGTTTGCTTTGGTGATACAAAAAAAACACATACAATATAAAGCGGCTTTTATGCTACTCATATTCAGCCTGAATATGTTTATAGGCTTAGCTTGTGCTATAGGTGTGGACATGGGTTTCAACAAACATCACCACGATGAAGAAAAATCCGTTTCAATTCACACTCATGTAAACGGCAAAAAGCACCATCACGAAGAAGCCGAACACAAGCACAAAGACAATGACAAAAAAGATGATTGCTGCAATGACAAAGTTTTAAAAATATTTCAAACAGACAAAGCCGTTCCGCAATTTGCCAAAATATTAAGTCCAATTTTCAACACCGATTTTGTACCTGTTTATTACAGTATTATTGTTTCTTATCCTTCACAGGTTAGCACTTCTAATAAATATTTTGTTCGTGGTCATCATCCCCCAATCCACAATATTCGCATAGCGATACAGAGTTTCCAGATTTGATTATTGTAACTGTGTTTGATGGCATAAGACCATTGAACTATTACCGTTTTGTCCAAAGGCGGTTGTTTAGTTTCAGTTACTGTAACCAAATTTTTTATGTTCAAACGTATCGTAATCGCTTTCAATTGCCTGCTGTTAATAGCCAGTGCTGATAGCCAAAATATTATTTCCGAATCTGATGCTGTAAGTATGACAATTAAAAACAGCAGGAATATTTCTGCTGCCGGCTTAGCTGTTTTACAACAAAAGCAATTGCTTAAAAGCAGTTTTAACCTGTCCAACCCCGAAGTTTTTATAGAAAGCCCTACCGGAAAATTTTATACTGGAAGTATTACCCAGTCTATAGAATTTCCAACTGTGTACAGCAAGCAATATCAGGTACAAAAGCAGCGGATTTTATTGGCAGAAAAGGAAAAGGGGCTTACAGAAAATGTAGTGAAATTTCAGGTAAAACAGTTGTATTTGCTATTCCAGTATGCAT
>JANMZN010000428.1:0-1997 GCA_031383285.1 Segetibacter sp. | reverse complement strand
ATGCATACTGGAATAGCAAATACAACTGTTTTACCTGAAATTTCACTACATTTTCTGTAAGCCCCTTTTCCTTTTCTGCCAATAAAATCCGCTGCTTTTGTACCTGATATTGCTTGCTGTACACAGTTGGAAATTCTATAGCCTGGGTAATACTTCCAGTATAAAATTTTCCGGTAGGGCTTTCTATAAAAACTTCGGGGTTGGACAAGTTAAAACTGCTTTTAAGCAATTGCTTTTGTTGTAAAACAGCTAAGCCGGCAGCAGAAATATTCCTGCTGTTTTTAATTGCCAAACTTACAGCATCAGATTCGGAAATATTATTTTGGCTATCAGCACTGGCTATTATCAGCAGGCAATTGAAAGCGATAACGATACGTTTGAACATAAAAAATTTGGTTACAGTAACTGAAACTAAACAACCGCCTTTGGATAAAACGGTAATAGTTCAATGGGCTTATGCCATCAAACACAGTTACAATAATCAAATCTGGAAACTCTGTATCGCAATGCGAATATCGTGGATTGGGGGATGATGACCACGAACAAAATATTTATTAGAAGTGCTAACCTGTGAAGGATAAGAAACAATAATACTGTAATAAACAAGTACAAAATCGGTGTTGAAAATTGGACTTAATATTTTGGCAAATTGCGGAACGGCTTTGTCTATTTGAAATATTTTTAAAACTTTGTCATTGCAGCAATCATCTTTTTTGTCACTGTCTTTGTGCTTGTGTTCGGCATCTTCGTGATGGTGCTTTTTGCTGTTTACATGAGTGTGAATTGAAACGGCTTTTTCTTCATCGTGGTGATGTTTGTTGAAACCCATGTCCACACCTACAGCACAAGCAAAGCCGATCACGGTATTCATTAAGAACACCAATAATAGCAGTGCTGCATTTATTTGTATAGATTTACTTCTTTTCATTTAACTACCGCAAAAATAGAATAATTTTCAGAATAAACTTCTTCTGAATTAAAGTTAAGCCAATGGGCGGATTTGGGGTTATATAATTATTGATAATATTTACATTATTATAGCTTTGCAAACCGGGTTGTTTTTATCTCCAACAACTTATTTGTTATACTTAAAATATA
Source organism: Segetibacter sp. (assembly GCA_031383285.1). Taxonomy (GTDB): domain Bacteria; phylum Bacteroidota; class Bacteroidia; order Chitinophagales; family Chitinophagaceae; genus Segetibacter. Next base: position 899 of record JANMZN010000428.1, on the reverse strand, counting down.
ATTACCTTTAGCCAAACTATTCAAATCAACCGGCAATTCCGTTTTTCCTTTATTAAGATTTATGGCAATTCTTTTAACGACTGTTCCCTGAAAGTTTGTAATTGCCATTTCAGCTTTATCAGCGGTAGCAGATGATATACTCAGGGTTGTATTGGTACTTATAAGTGATGGAGTAAGGCTATTAATTTCAAAGCCATTTACCTTACCAAAAGCGGCAACTGTTTTTGACACGGCAAACCTGCCATCCAAATCGCCCACTTTTATCCTATAGTAAACACGGCCATAGATATTGGCATCAGTAAAATCAAAAGGCTGCCGGCAACGGAGTTGGTCAGCTTGAAAAGTATTGATGGTGGTATAATTTATTCCATTTGCGGACCGCTGAATTTCAAACTTTGCATGTTGGAGAAAGCAAACCACTTTCCAATCTAATCTTACAGTATTGCCATTAGATGAAATCATCAAGGAACTTAACCGTACAAGTACAGAATCTGGCTGTGTAGTATGCGCATTAACCTCAATAAAGAAAATAATTGCTATTGTTAGTAGTAAAAGTTTCATAAATATTTATTTCTATAGGTAACTAACATGGTATATGTAAAAAAGATGGCTGTTTAGATTTTGCTTATTTTTTTCTTAATCATTTTCATAGCAAGCATCATGTATCACCTTCAACTAATTATAAAAATTACACCGGCTTTTAATCCAGCGTAATTGCATTGCTATTTTATTATTATTAAATAAGATTCAATTAAATGTTTAGAAGTAGGCTTTTAGCTACTCCATTTTAATTGTGTTATAAAAACTGGTTCATGTTTTATCATTCTATAAGTTAGATTGTGAAAAATACCATCGAATGATTTTATTCTATTAAATCTGTAACAATACTCATCTAAGTA
>JANMZN010000532.1:0-2900 GCA_031383285.1 Segetibacter sp. | reverse complement strand
TTGATGTATTTTTTGATATCAACGTCGTCGAATGGAGAAACGTACATTTTACGGATTGTTAAGTAGTCATTCCCATTCATGTTATATCTCTTAATTTTAAGCTCAAAAGGTTCTTCTTTTTCTGATGAGAAGAAATGGGTTCTACACGTAATAATCACGTATTTAAACATCTTAGTCTTCTCAATTAATTCATGAAATCTGGGTAGTATATTCTTTCCGTCAAGTGCTGGCAGTTCATCAAATGCATCCAACAACAAAACAGTTTTTGCAGGTGTTGAAATTTTTTCTATTTCTCTAAAAATATCTTCAATTTTCTCACCTAGTGGCAACAATCGAATGTGGTTTTTAGGAAACATGAATAAAGTTGATTTATATCGTGAAAAAAGATTAAGCATGAAAGTAGTTTTTCCCATACCTGAGTCTCCTAAAATCAGATAAAATTGATTTTCGTTGTTCTCATTTTTCAGCACTTTTTTCAAGAAGAACTTCAGTAAGTCTTCTTTTGCCGAAAATGCGAAAGAGCTTTTATAATTTATTTCGTTGGATGGGTCCACATTTTGGCACTTTGTCCTGATGTAATTCCTTTTTGCATTTTTAATTGTTGACAAGGAATAATAAGGAAAAAGATTCGCCTCATCTTTTTTGTCGGAAACTCTTTTATAGATAAACGTTGAAAACTTGTAAATGCCACCAAGTACTATTGGTAACGTTAATCCCTTTACATACGTTGATGTTTCGTTAATAAACCAACTTTTAATTTGTTCAATCAAGTCCATAGAGTAAAGGGTTTAAGTTGATTACAGCCAACGTCAGTCTGTGAAAAAACCACCGTCATCAAACAAATATACACATTGGTATTTATTTTAAAAGCGAAGTCTGAGATTTGTTTCATACACTTATGCCGCACATATAAGGCACAAGACGCCGTTGTTAGAGGTTCTTCAACAACAGCTTATATAGTTCTACGGAATGCTCAAGTTTCCAGGTTAAAGAACTCTCGAATACTGCACAAAATACAGCCACTCCACTCGCACAAATCAACACGGTAAACAACCCGACAAATCCATAAGATCACTTAATGGCTGGTTTCGTTCTCCGCCGCGGCGGATCATTTCTTGCCCGTTGGGCAAAACGAAACCTTAGTTATTGTGGGCAGTTTATTCCTCTATTCTGTCTAACTCTTTCCAAGAAATATCATCATTCTTAAAATGAACAATATTCGCCACCTGAGCTACAAAATTTACTATCAGGTCCAAAAATTCTTTTTTGTTTATCTTTCTGGTAACATAGCCAAATTCAAAAATTTCATTTTCAACCCTTCGGCTCATTATAATATTAAGGTGCAATGTGTCTGAATTTTCTATTAAGCTTTTACCAAATTTAAAACCTACTTGATACCACCCCTTACTTGAAAGTTTAGCCAAGTCCATTCCAACTACTTTTTGCAAATTATCAAGGTTATTAGGGAAATCAATAGATAGTGTACCTGTTTGTTCCCATGCGGCAAGACCATAGCATGCAATATTCTCTTTTTTTATGTTGATTTTTTCCATTGTATTACAATTTTTAATTTTTTAATTCCAATTTTCCAAATTCGTTCACGAAGTGGTTAACCATTTTTCTGAGTTCACTCTTGCTTTCTTTACTCTTGAATGAACGTCTACTATTGCTCCCTAAACTATTTTTTGAATGCCAAACTGCTACATCAGGATAAGCAGAGATAAACCATTCAGGATATTTATTTTTATCGATATAATTTTCATCAATGATATATTTTCTAAAGCTATAAGTACACGGTACAACTTGTTCCAACTGCCTCATAGTTTTTTTTTCAGCCCTTGTGTTTAGGTGATACATGTCAAAAGAAATATTATCAGGAATGAAAAATTCATCAATTATTTGCTTATAATCTTTATCGATATCATACCTATTTGTTACTTCTATCCATTTTCTTTTGTTTGAATTAGATAAATATACAATTAACCAAATAATTAAAATGAAAGCCGCAAGTCCGACAACAAAAGGCATAGCCTCAATGATGGCTTTACTCCGTTTACTAGCTTCACAAGACTTATAATTAGCAAGATTTTGCGCCTGAGTGAATTCTGGATTATAACCAAGTTCAGAGAAGCAAGGACTATTTACAAAACTAAATGTAACCTTTCCATTTTCATCTTTCACTAAGAGTAAACTTTCATCGAATACTCTGAAAGATGAACTGTATTTTTCAACATCTATTTTGTCAGAAGGATTACTTTGATAACTTAAGTCTAAGGGCGTTGTATTTTGAGTAGTCTGATTGGGTGAGGATAATTCATTCGAATGCATTTCTTCATCAGGTTCTATAAGTTTTTTATCTTCATATAGGTCTTGTAGATTAGGACTTAATTGGTTCAACTGACTTATGCTATCCTCATTTCTTTTTTGCTTATCCTTCAATTCCCTAATTTTCCTTTCGGTTTCTAATCGTTCAATTGTTTCCCTTGCTGATGGAACATAAATATATGGTGTTAAGTCCTGAGATAAACCTTTAAGTGAGGTTGCTATTATAAGAAGAAAAACAAGTACTCTCATAAACGCTTTTTAAGTTGGTTACGATTTCAAATTGCCCACAACGAGTGCCCGCTTGCCGTTGTTGGGGTATTTCATGTTTCTTCAGCCCGAACTTTCAGCCCAACAGCGAACAGATGTAAATGTATAAAACAAATACTAAACAATGAACTTCATGCCCGAACAGAAGCACAATAATGCGATGCTGCTGATTGCTCCAACTTCCTGCCCCAATTCTGACAAACGGCAAGTTTTAAAGCTGTTATGTTAGCAGTTCAAGGTTCAGTTCATTTGCTGTAATATTAAATTTTTGGATTTGTTTACTGATATTTTTTATTAAACCTTTTTTC
>JANMZN010000426.1:0-22107 GCA_031383285.1 Segetibacter sp. | reverse complement strand
TGTTGCTCTATCCAACTGAGCTACCGAACCTTTTCGCTTAAAACGGTTGCAAAAGTAATTTTTAATTAGTTTGCAGCCAAACGAAATTGCAAATATGGACGTGAAAATGGAAGAAGGATGGAAAAACGTATTGAAAAATGAATTTACAAAAGTATATTTTCAACAAGCGGTTACCTATATAAAGACCGAAAAAGCCTTGCATAGGACCATTTATCCTGCCGGATCCAATATTTTCAATGCATTTGACCAAACGCCTTTCGACAGTTTAAAAGTTGTCATTCTTGGTCAGGACCCTTATCATGGACCCGGTCAGGCGCATGGCCTTAGCTTTTCTGTGCCGGACGGTGTCAAACCTCCCCCTTCTCTGGTAAATATTTTTAAAGAACTGAAGACAGATATAGGAATGGCTATACCAACAACCGGAAACCTGACTACGTGGGCCAATCAAGGCGTATTATTGCTAAACGCTGCATTGACAGTGCGGGCAAATGAGCCTGCCAGTCATGCCAGAATTGGTTGGATGGAATTTACCAATGCTGTAATCAGTAAGATTTCTGAGGAAAAGGAAGGTATTGTGTTTTTGCTTTGGGGTAAATTTGCACATGAGAAACAAACGCTGATTGACGAAACCAAACATTTGGTATTGAAAGCAGCTCACCCCTCTCCGCTTAGTGCGTACAACGGATTTTTTGGTTGCCGTCATTTTAGCAAGACCAACCAATACCTGGTGAAACAAAAAAAAGACCCGATCGATTGGTCATTGAACTAGAAAAGAAAAACTGAGCTGATGAAATTGATAAAAAATATTTTTGGTGCATGTTGGGCTATTTGGGGCATTGTGGTTTTTACAAGTACGCTTTTAATCATCATCATTCCGGTTGCATTTACCTTTTGGGTTGAGGATCCTAAAGGTGCAGAAATGTTTAGAAAAATATCCAAAGCATGGATGAATGTTTTTCTCCTGCTGATTGGATCTCCGCTGAAAGTAAGGGGTAAAAAGTATTTTGAAAAAGGTAAAAACTATGTAGTAGTATGCAATCACAATTCGCTGATGGATGTGCCTGTAACCACGCCTTACATACCGGGGGCCAATAGAACCATAGCAAAAAAATCGTTTACCAAAGTGCCGCTCTTTGGCTTAATCTATAAGCGGGGATCTGTATTGGTGGATAGAAACGATAACCAAAGTCGCCGCCGGAGTTATGAAGAAATGAAGAAGACATTGGCACAGGGATTACACATGGTTATTTATCCGGAAGGCACCCGAAACAGAACATCGGATCCTTTGAAATCGTTTTACGATGGAGCCTTTAACCTGGCTGTAGAAACTAAAAAAGATGTTTTGCCGGCAGTTATCTTTCATACCCGAAAAATATTGCCTGCTGATAAGGCTTTCTACTTAATGCCTCATGGCATCGAAATGCACTTTCTTCCACCGGTATCTTCTACCAATATCAATCCTAAAGATTTGAAAGAAAAGGTGTACAAACAAATGTGGGATTATTATTTGAAACACCAATAGTGCATGGCTGCCTTATTGGTAGAATGATCGGGTTCTATTTATTTTTAGATCTCGGAGAATGCCCGATTTGGGGTTTATAGTTAAGCTGAATGACCTGTATAAACCTACAGGGGTAATATTGACCGCCATTTGCCAACAGTGCATATCGCGGGTAATAAACATAGAAAGTGTCTGGACCTTTTTTGTAGAAAAATCATAATAGCTATTACCGCCTACTTTCCATTTTGGGCTTAGGCTAAAATCTCCATTTACACTCAGGTTGGAGTACGTTTGGGTCTTGGTACTGAAATCTGGCTGCAAGATTCTGGAAAAACTTAATGAGTAAGACAAAGACACCGTCCATGGAATATTAAAATCGGTAAACTCTGCAGGATTGCTTTTTACAAACTCCAATTGTCTTTGTTGCTCATCAGGGGTCATGTAATTATCCTGCGGCAATGGGTCTTTATCCGTTTTGCCATCCTTTCGTTTACTTTGAAGCGAAGTTGATAAGGCAATGCTTCCATTGGTAATTCTGCCTGGCTTAAAAGCATTCTTCTTTATCATCAACTTTGGAATTCTATTTCCATTAGAATCTAATTGATAAGGATCCATGTTAGCAGTAGCCGTCAAATTGACTTTTTCGAAAAGGTTGCTACGGGCATTTAAACTGATAATGGATAATGGAAACAGGTCATTGGGACTCGGTATCAGGTTGTATGATCCATTGAATCCAAATCCGTCAAACAGCTTTACAATTTTTGTCCCCCCTTCTGAAGTATCTTTTTTGTTTCTTACTTTCATCTCAAGCAGGTTATCTACACCAAAACCAATACCGCCAAACCGGACTTCGCTAAACGGACCCAAAATGACGCCATCAAACTGAGAATACCGCGCAATATTTCCTGCCGTATCTGTTTGCACATTATAATAATATTTCTGCTGCATGTTGGGCCTATAGTTCACACTAATAGTTGGTCTTATTTCATGACGGATAGCTTTTATCTTCCGATCGCCCTTGAACTGAAGCGTTCCAAAAATTCTTGTGGAAGCACTTATACCGAACTGCATTTCCCGGGCAGTATAAATTCCTTTGTTGATAGAGGTGTCAACCTTTTTGGCGGCTGTGTCCCAGGTTCTGACAATTTTTTGCGCATACCATCGCTCTCCATAAGTCACACTTGGTGAAACAAGAATAGGTCCAAGCTGTGGCAATGAAATGGTAATGGGAATATTGTGTTCTATACCCCAGGCAGCAGTATCAATCAATTGCCTAAAGCTGAATGCAGTATCGTAAAAAGCAATTTGGTTTTGCAAACTGCCACTATAGCCAATACCCAATTTTTCATACCATTTTGGCGTACCTGCACTTTCCTTTTTCTGAAATGGATAAATGGTCACCATGTTGAATGCGGCATTGGGCAAGCTAAGATTTACCAATCCCAAATTGTTGTTTTGGCTATGGTTGGCACTCACTGTCAGGTTATACTTGCCATCCCAATCTTTGGTATAGGTAATGGAGGAACTCAAACTGTTTTGAAAGTTTTGGCTGGCATTGTTGGCAACAAATTGGTTGTACTTGGTACTGCCTGCATTTACATTGGCAGAAAAACTTGTTCCGGGCCTAGCCTTACCATCTCTGGAATGACTCCAATTGATCAAAAAATTTCGAGACGTTGTAAATTCCTGCTTTACCAGATTATCTGTATTTAATATTTTAGTGTACTGAACCGATAAGTTGATGTTTCCGTTGTATTTATAGCGCTTTAAATACCTGGAAGCAAAGTTGGCCCTCCACCCTCCATAGCTATAAAGGTTAGTCAAAACAGTAATGTCAAAATTATCGTTCAACACCTGATAGTATCCAAGTCCTTCAAGCCCCAATCCAAATTGTTCATTATTGGCAAATTGTGGTGGAAGTAAGCCTGAGTGGCGTCCACGGTTTAACGGATAAATGCCAAAAGGAATTCCAATGGGAACAGGTACACCTTCAAATTCTGGCGAAGTAGGTCCTGAAATGGCCATTTTGTTGTTGATCATTTTCATTCGGCGTGTCCTGAATGCAAAGTGAGGTGTATCTAAATTACAAGTTGTAAACCTGCTTTTCCAGGCATAAATAGTATTTTCAGATACCTTTTTTATGGTATTGGCATATACATACATTTCCCCCTGCTGCAAATAGGTACTTTTGGTTAATCCCTTTTGCGACTTGGTATTGTAGTAAATAGTATCGCTGATGGTCTGCATATCACCTTGCAACAATTTAGGTTTGTTTAGCGGATTGCCTGTAGTATCTGTAGTGCCATAAGCGGTTAAAAGCTGCTTATCCTGGTTAAGGTTGATGGTTTCAGCATTTACTTCTACATCTGTATATGTTGCTTTTGCCTTACCGTACAAGATAAATTCTTTGGTAGGAATGATTAATACACCACTGTCTTCAGCAGAATATACCACCGGTGCGTCCAAGGTATCTTTTGATAGTTTTAGTTTTACGGTGTCAATTTTCTGAACAGTACTATCGGTATCACTAGAATCCTTAAAACTACTTGCTGATCTTATTGGTGTTGCAGTTTTTTTTGAATTGAGGGTATCAATTAAGGGTAAATTAGCAGTTGGAGGCGGAGTATCAATTACTTGTTCGAAAGCCAAATTATTGATAATTATCAATTTATTTCTGCTGTAAGCATGAAGTGTTATTAGGAAAACTATAGCAATTACCGATCTACACAATATTATTTTTGCCCTAACTTTACACGGATTGCTCATAAGTATAATGGCAAATGTAAAAGTTAAAGCATTAAGGTTGTGTGAAGATTGGACATTTGCTGAGTTTTTAAACCCTATAAATTGCTGAGAATAATGCAGAAAATAACAACTATAATCATTTTAATATTTTCAATAGCCTTTTTTTCTTCTTTCTCTGATAAAAAAGCACAATCCAAAAAAAACGCACTAAAAACAATTATTATTGATGCAGGTCACGGATTACCGGATCCGGGGGCGGCAGGAAAATACAGTACAGAATCTCAGATCACACTTTCATTAGCGCTAAAGTTAGCAGATAGACTGAGGACAGTCATGCCCGATTGCAACATCATACTTACCAGAACAGACGAAAACCTGCCTGCAGGCTATAGTGACAAAGACAAAGCTAACAGATACAGAGCCCAATTTGCAAATGACAACCATGGCGACTTGTTTGTGTCCATTCACGTAAACTCGATGGAAGACAGGTACCAAAGAAGAATAGAAGGTTATAGAGATGAAGAATATACCGTAACTGTTGGGAAAGGTAAAAAACGGAAAAAAATTCGTAAAACCAGAACAGTACCTATTTACCGATCTTATAAACTTGACTGTGGCAGAACCGGTACCGAAACCTATATATGGGCCGTAAACAAATACGATCAAAAACAAAAATCAGTTGGTGCAAGGGATGATGATCAGTTTGGAGAACGGACAGATTCTATGACCGAAACCGTGTACGCCGAGTCTCCTGAAGCTAAAATTCTGGCATCGCTCCGGACCAAAAAGTTCTTTGATCAAAGCTTGATTATGGCCAATCTTGTTGAAGAAGAGTTTCAAAAAGAAGGTCGGACCAGTTACGGAGTAAAGCAAAGAAACCATATGGGTATTTGGGTGCTTCAAGCTACCAATATGCCAAGTGTACTCGTTGAAACCGGTTTTATTTGCGATCCGGATGAAGAAGATTACTTGAATAGTGAGAAAGGACAGAATGAGATTACCTATGCAATTTCAAGATCCTTGTTGAGGTATAAAAACTATTTGGAACAGGGCGTTGCTTTAGAACCAACATCGCAAACTATTAATAAATAAGACTTTGGCTTTATTTTTGGCTTAATTTAGAAACTAAATGATGAAGCGAAAACTTTGTATCTACTTTTCTTTACTAATTATTTTTTCCCCTTCTACTCTGCTACTTGGTTTTAAGTCAACCAAACCGTTACTAAAGAAAATAGTCATTGATGCAGGACATGGAGGAAATGATGCCGGTGCGGGGGGTAAATATTCTTTTGAAAAAGACATTTCACTTGCGGTAGCACTAAAACTTGCAAAAGTCATTCAGGCTGAAATGCCCGATATTGAAGTCGTTCTTACACGAACATCCGACATTTATCAATCTCCACCAACCAAGGCGAACATAGCCAATAACAACAAGGGCGATTTGTTCATTAGCATTCATTGCAATGCAGCACCACCAATAAAACATTCCGAAGAAGATGGTTATACCAAGGAGGTTTATTACACCGGAAAAGGAAGAAAAAAGAAAAAACAAACAAGAAAAGTTCCTAAATACCGAGTATGGAGTACTCCTAACCCTGCCAAAGGAACAGAAACTTATATTTGGGGAGTTCATAAAACAGATATGAAGGAAAAAGCAATGCGGGAAAACGAATCTCTGTATTTAGATAGTGCGACTGCCCACTTTGTTAAAGACTTTGATCCCAATTCTCCACAGCGAATGATTTTGTACTCTTTAAAAACACAACAATATTTTAACCGAAGCGCAAGTCTAGCCCTTACTGTAGAAGAAGAATTTCAAAAAGTAGGTCGTATCAGTCGTGAAGCACAGCAAAGGCAAGTTGGCATTTGGGTTCTACAAGCGGTAGCCATGCCAAGCATTCTTGTAGAAACAGGCTTTATTACCAATCCTGAAGAAGAAGACTATTTAAACAGCGATCGAGGACAAACAGAGATAGCTAAATCAATTACAAAGGCACTCAAAAGGTACAAGAATTCATTAGAAAGTCCAGGCGGAACAAAAAATACCAAATAATCCAACCAATTAATATCAACATTTTGGATGAATTGTATTGCTTACTTTTGCCTTAGCTTGATAATTGCATAGATTGCCATACTTACTACTTAAAAGCATTTACATGAAGATTTCGAATGAAACAAAGGTTGGAGCACTTGCTGCACTTGGAATTACTTTACTAATTCTTGGTTTTAATTTCTTAAAAGGAAAAAGCCTTTTCAAGACAGGCAGTTTTATTTATGCCAAAGTGAAAAATTCCAAAGGGATTATGATTTCCAATCCGGTATTCATAAATGGCCTACAGATTGGTAATGTTTATGGATTGGAAGAAGAAAATAAAGCTGTAGAAGCGATTATTATTTCTATCAAACTTACCAAGGAAGTAAACATTCCCAACAACTCAATTGCTACGATCAAAGACAATCCATTGGGTTCGCCAAGCATGGACATTTCCATGGGTAATAGCTCTCTATATTTAAAAAATAAAGACACGATATTAACCCTTGATAATCCGGGTGTGCTAGCAGGTCTTACTACAAAACTTACCCCTGTTGTCGATCAAGTAAAAGTGACATTGTACACCTTGGATTCTGTATTAAAAAACATCAATAGCGTATTTGATCCCAATACTAAAAACAATATGCAGGAGGTTGCGGGCAACATTAACAGAATGAGCGCTAGCTTAGCTATTGCTTCAATCTCTATTCAAAAGCTGATGAATGAGCAAACAGGTGCAGTTTATAGCTCTTTAGACAACCTTAATACATTTACAAAAAATCTTGCCGGTAATAATCAAAAGATAAATGCTTCATTAAGCAATCTTGAAACTACAACCGCTAATTTATCAAAAGCTGATGTAGATGGTACCATCAATCAACTTCGAAAAACCGTTGAAAAGTTGAATACCGCAGTTGAAAAACTTGATAGCAAGGAAGGTTCTGTTGGCCGATTATTAAATGATCCACAACTATACGATAATTTAGCAAACACCACCAAGAGCCTCAATATTTTAATGGATGATATAAGGGTAAACCCAAAAAGGTATGTTAGCATCTCGATATTCGGAGGAAAAAATAAAGGTCAATATTTAACTTCGCCACTACCTGTAAAAGATTCAAGCCAAGCTTTGCCAGTTAAATGAATAAAATAGTTTGCTTTTTTCTTTTCATTTTAATTAGTCAACAGTTGCGTGCTCAGGCACCAATAGTTGTAGATTCTTCCGGCAAGGGGAAAGTTTTAGAAATAATAGAAGCTGATAGATACAATTTCCAAAAAATTGAAAATTCCGGAGATTTCATTTCGCTGGCAGGGCATGTAAAATTGCGGCAAGGCAAAACGTTGTTTTATTGCGACAGCGCCGTTTTAAATCAAGCTGCCAACACGGTTGAAGCATTTGGAAACATCCACATAAATGATGATGATAGTGTTCACACCTATGCCCAATACTTGAAATACTTAGGGAAAGAAAAAACAGCTTTCTTGAAAAATAAAGTGAAACTGACAGATGGCAAGGCTATACTGACCACAGAGGAGTTAGAGTATAATACACTTACCAAATTGGGAACCTATTTGAATGGCGGGAAAGTAATAAATGGCAAGACAGTGCTGACAAGCAAGGAGGGTTACTATTATGGTGAGACAAGGGATATCTATTTTAAAAAGGGCGTTTATTTGAATGACCCCGGATATAAAGTAACTACAGATACGCTCCTCTACAATACGTACACCGAATTGGCAAGGTTTACTGTTCCTACAAAAATTGTAATGGACAAAAGGGTGGTGAAAACATCCGAAGGATATTATGATACCAAACACAAAAAAGCAGTATTTGGAAAGCGGCCAACTGTAGATGATAAAGATTATACACTTATAGCTGATGATTTGGCATTTGATGATTCCTCGGGTCTTGGAGAAGCACAAGGAAGTGTTGTTTATAAAAGTAAGGATACAGCGAACGGGTATGCTATCCTAGCCAACAACATAAAAACCAATCAAAAGTCAGGTGGTGTTTTGGCAACTCAAAAGCCATTGATGATCATCAAACAGGACAAAGACAGTATTTATGTGTCTGCCGATACCTTGTACAGTGGCAAACTAACGGAGCTTGAAAAGTATAGAAAAGTACCAGATATTTCCGACACGCTAAATGATCTCAAACCAACAAAAAAGTTAAACATTGCTGACAGCAATAGCAACCGGTTTTTCGAAGCATATTTCAATGTAAAAATATTCTCAGACAGCATGCAAGCCATTGGAGATAGTTTGTTTTACAGTTTTAGGGATTCTACATTTAGGTTATTCAAAAGCCCCATCGTTTGGGCTCAGGAAAATCAGATTTTTGGCGATACCATTTACTTATATACCAAAAATAAACAACCCAAGCGCTTTTATGTATTTGAGAATGCATTGGCTATAAACAAAGCCGATAAAATGCTTTTTAATCAAATAAAAGGAAATACCATCAACGGGTTGTTTAACAATGGAAATATTGAGTATTTCAGAGCAAAAGGAAGTGCTGAAAACATATATTATACAGCCGACGAGCAAGGAGGTTTCATTGGTGTAAATAGGTCCACATCAGATGTTATTGATGCATACTTCAAAGATAAAAAGACATATAAAATTGTATTCAGAAATAATTTGAATGGAACACTCTCTCCCATTCAGCAGGTAAACAGTGCAGACTTAAAGGTGAGAGGTTTTATTTGGAACGACGATAAAAGACCAAAAACAAAATTTGATTTGTTGGGCAATTAATTGCTGCTATTTTTAATCATTTGACAGCTTCAGTTTTCATAGTTATTATTGTACTGAAGTTTAGAGCACTATACAACATGTTATAAATGCAGCATATAATCGGTATGTAATGATAAAAGTATTCATCAGAACCTTCATCAATCCTTTATCCGAGTTCTTAAATGATAGTCGTGCAATTGGCATTTCGTTGCTAGTAAGTACTGTTCTATCCCTATTAATAACTAATACTTTTGGAGGCAATCTTTATACAGCATTTTGGAAAACAGGCATTAACATCAACTTCGGTTTCATTCATCTTCCTCATAGCTTGGTCCATTGGATAAATGATGGCTTAATGACTTTATTTTTTTTCCTTGTTGGGATGGAAATAAAGAGGGAATTACTCCATGGTGAATTATCATCGACCAAGCAGGCTTTGCTACCTGCCGCCGCTGCAATAGGAGGAATGTTGGTACCTGCGCTTATTTATTTGTTATTTAATTATCAAACTGCATTTGTTGGTGGGTGGGGCATTCCCACAGCTACAGATATTGCATTTTCGTTGGGAATTGCATCTTTGCTTGGGAAAAAAGTACCTTTAAGTTTAAAGATTTTTCTTACCGCCCTAGCCATTATAGATGACCTAGGCGCTATTTTAGTCATTGCTTTATTCTATGGAGAAATGGTCCATTGGATGTATCTATTCTCAGCTATTTTCACAGCCATTTTTATTTATCTAACCAATATAATAACTCGAAAATTTGGCTTTGTACAAATATTGCTTGGAATAGTCCTTTGGTATTTTACTTACAGTTCCGGCATTCATCCAACCATTAGTGGGGTAGTCTTTGCTTTTTTGGTACCTTTAAAATATTTGGCAACCTACGAGAACAAAATTCACTACCAGGTATATTTCATCATTTTGCCCTTGTTTGCCCTTGCCAATACTGCCATTATTTTACCGGAGAAAGGGATTGAGATTCTCAACAATTCCATGCCAATAGGAATTATGTTGGCGCTCTCAATAGGTAAGCCAATTGGGATAACCATTGCAAGTTGGATACTAGTAAAATCCAAAATGTCTGCACTTCCAAATGGCACAAGCTGGAGTCAAATGATTGGCGCAGGGCTATTGGCAGGAATAGGTTTTACGATGTCAATTTTTATTGCAACACTTGCCTTTAATGTAGAAGAAGCAATAGATACAGCCAAACTGGCAATACTGCTAAGCTCATTTATTTCTATGATTGCTGGTTATAGTTGGTTATACTTTTCATATAACCATGAAAAGAAGTAAAATTCTAGTTGAAAACCTTTAAGAGTAATATGAGTAATGCAGAAAGCCAAAAAATAATATAACTAAAGAAGTTTTGTTGCTTCTTTTTTTGCTTACTTCTTGAATCTGAGGTCCAAATAATATCAAATTCAGGAAAATACATAAGGAACATGTAATGATCACGTTCTGTTTTATGGCTTAAAAATAAAACAGTTTTGATAATTGCAAAAAAAGCAATCAGTATAGTTAATGCTGTAATCAATATTTGTACTGCAGTTCCAACCATTGTTAGTTCATTTTTTTTCATAACGAATAATATTTCTTCTTTATTATGGTTTAAGCGCACTCACTTGTACTTTTGCAACAAATAAGTAAAAATGGCAGAGGATTTAACCATAAAATCTGGAACGAAAGTGGATCAATATCAATCCCTAATTCCTCAGATTGAAGGATTGTTGTTTGGCGAAATAGATTTAGTAGCCAATATGGCCAATGTAGCTGCTGCGCTAAAAGAACAGTTTGGGTGGTTGTGGGTAGGATTTTATCTGGTAAAAAATGATGAAATGGTGTTAGGCCCTTTCCAAGGTCCGGTTGCTTGTACAAGAATAAAGAAGGGACGTGGTGTTTGCGGTACCGCTTGGCAACAAGCACAAATATTAATTGTTCCGGATGTAGAAAAATTTCCAGGCCATATTGCTTGCAGTAGCCTTTCTATATCCGAAATCGTCATTCCAATATTCAAAAACGATGAGGTAGTTGCAGTTTTGGATGTTGATAGCATTAGCTACAATCATTTCGATTCTGTTGATGCCCAAAATCTTCAAAAAATTATTGAGTTAATCAACTTTTAGCCAAACTCATTTCATTAAATTATCAATTTCAAGTGCAAAACGTTCTCTTGTTAGCTGAAAATTGAAGAACTGATAATATTTTTTTGATTGATCAATGAATATAGAAGCAGGAATTGCACCATTCCATTTGGGCTCAATTTCTGGAATAAATTTATCGGCATTCGTTTCAAATAAATAAACAACTTCCCCTTTATAACCATGCTTCTTTACAAATGCAGTTAGCTTTTTAGGAAAAGATTCCGGAAAATCAAGGCTAACCAATAACAACTTTACAGGTGCGTTTTTAGCAGCAATAATGCTATCAAAATACGCCAATTCTCTTACACAAGGACCACACCAGCTAGCCCAGAAATTGACAATCAATGGTCCATTGGAGGAATCGATGATTGCTTTAACCTGTTTTGCGGATACTTTTTTTATTGGAGTTATATTTTGCGCCTCTAATTTGGAGATAGATGCAACGCAAACCAATGCTATTATAATAAATTTTATCATGATTCATTTACAGGCAAATCCTGCTCTTTAAAGCCCCATTCGGTTAATAATTGTGTGCTTCTTTCATCCGAAAATGATGGTTGATTAAAATGTCCGGCTGCATTCTTTTGCCGGTATGCTTCATAAATACTCACTGCGCAAGCAACAGATATGTTTAAGCTTTGAATTATTCCTACCTGAGGAATTACAAAATTACCATCAGCCATTGCTCTTACTTCTTCGCTTACTCCAAACGTTTCATTACCAAATATTAATGCAATACTTTGCGTAAAATCAATATCATACAATCCCATTGAGTCTTCCGCAAGATGGGTAGTATATATTTTATCGTATTGTTTCCTGAGCGCTTCAAAACATTCCTGCACATTAGTAAATTGGTGCATAGTAACCCACTTGCGGGCACTAGAACTACTTTTAAATCCCCACTCCCTTACAGGTGCTACTCTTGTATTTATGGTGTACAAATCCTGAATACCTACCGAATCGCAAGTACGCATAACAGCAGATACATTGTGAGGGTCAAATACATTTTCTAATACAACTGTTAAGTTGGCTTGTCTCCTGTTTAATACTGTCAATAATTTCTGTTTTCGCTCTGGTGTCATATTTACAAAATCAGTCGCAAAGGTGGGATTGTGTTGGATACTTTCAAAAAAAGTTATGATCATCTTTTGTAAATGTTTTCAGCACATGTAGCCAGAATTATTCAAATAAAAATAAAACTATTCAAGGCCTTTCAAAGAGGCATTGTCAGTATATAATTTTCTTTTCAGACTTTATAAACTTATTGCTGTGTCCATCTTAGTAATTAGTAATAAACAAAAAGGACCAACAAAAAGGGATGAAAAAAGATTACTTAAACATTTCTTGTTCCAATCCATAACTCAATTCATTCAGACGTAGCTTTGGGTAGTACCAACATTCATTTTCATTTTGCCCACCCCAAATCCATTCTGTTGATCAGAATTGATTATTTTTATCGTTCACAAATTATTTTATATAAATAACCCGATTGCCAAATGAAATATGCTCCGCTAAAAAATTACATCAATGGACAGTTTGTAGCTTCTGTATCGTCACGCACATTGCTGGTCATTTCACCGCTTGATGGCGCTTTGCTTTCAGAAGTACCTATGTCAACCAACGAAGACCTAAGCAAGGCTGTAGAAGCAGCCAGAAGTGCTTTTCACAAATGGTCGAAAACGCCTATTAAAGAAAGGGTACAGGTTTTTTTTAGATACAAGACTTTGCTAGAAAAAAACATGGATGAATTAGCAAAGCTGGTGCAAGAAGAAAATGGGAAAACTTATAGCGAGGCTGTTGCTGAAGTAGAAAAAAGCATTGAGCTGACAGAGTTTGCTACTTCGCTGCCACAATTGGTTACTGGAGAAATATTAGAAGTAAGCAGAGGTGTAGAGTGCAGAACGGAACATGTTCCTTTGGGAGTTGTTGCTTCTATTGTTCCTTTCAATTTTCCCAGCATGGTACCTAATTGGACACTCCCAAATGCTATAGCACTAGGCAATTGCATGATCATGAAACCATCAGAAAAAGTTCCACTAAGCTGTGGCCGCATTGCAGAATTGCTAAAAGAAGCAGGATTGCCTGATGGGGTTTTCAATATTGTACATGGTGATGTAGAAATAGTAGAAGCTATATGTGATCATCCCGGCATTGAGGCGGTTTCATTTGTTGGCTCTACCAAGGTCGCGAAAATAGTTTACCAAAGATCAACAGCTAATTATAAAAGATGCCTTGCATTAGGAGGAGCAAAAAATCACCTGATGGTAATGCCAGATGCAATACCTACTATGACAGCACAAAATGTAGCTGCAAGCATGAGTGGCTGCGCAGGACAACGTTGTATGGCTGCATCTGCTATGGTGGGTGTTGGAAATGTAGACCACATCATTGCTAAAATTTGTGAGGAGGCAAAGAAGATTGTACCTGGCGAAAATCTTGGTGCTGTGATAAGTAAAGAAAGTAAAGAACGAATTGAAAGATATATTACAGAAGCAGAACAACAAGGTGCTAAAATATTAGTTGACGGCAGAAACGCAATAGTGAATGGCAAAGAAAATGGGACCTATGTAGGCCCAACGGTTATTGATTATGTAACACCTGAAATGTCTGTAGCCAAAGAAGAAATTTTCGGGCCGGTCATTAGCATCATGCGAACCAATACAGTGGATGAAGCCCTGGCTATTGAAAATGCCAATCCTTATGGAAATGCTGCTTCTGTATTTACCCAAAATGGAGGTGTGGCGAGATACATCATTGAAAATGCAAGTGCAGGTATGATAGGTGTAAATGTTGGTGTGCCTGTCCCTAGAGAACCCTTCAGTTTTGGTGGCTGGAATGAAAGCAAATTTGGTGTAGGTGATATTACAGGCAAAAGTTCCATTGAATTTTGGACTAAGCTTAAAAAGAGTACAACCAAATGGAATGCAGAAGCAGGTGTGAATTGGATGAGTTAACCAAACCCGAAGGGGTGACATTAATCTAAAACAACCAAAAAACCCAAAGGGGTGACATTAATCTAGCCACATGTCAAGCACATTTTCCCAAATATATATTCAGTTCGTATTTGCCGTAAAGGGTAGAATGAATTTAATTAAGCCAGATTTTCAAGAAGAATTGTACAAATACATAGCTGGCATAGTAGAAGGGAAAGAACAAAAATCGTTAGCCGTTAATGGAATAGAAGACCATATACATGTATTGGTTGGATTAAAACCTGCAATGAGGATAGCAGATTTGGTGAGAGATATAAAAAATAATTCCAACAATTTTATAAATGAGAAAGGGTTTTTAAATCAAAAGTTTTCCTGGCAAGAAGGATACGGAGCATTTTCATATTCGCAATCTAATTTTGGTAAAGTGATTGACTATATTAAAAATCAAAAAGAACATCATCAAAAGAAAACGTTTCAACAAGAGTACAAGAGTTTTTTGAAAAAATTTGATATTCCGTTTGAAGAAAAATATTTGTTTGAGTTTTATGATTGAGTAGTGGTATTGGTAAGCAGAAATTGGTGTGTTTCTAATTTCATCCCTTCGGGATTGTAGAAAAGGCTGGGTTTTGGTTAGCAATATGTTGAATGGTTGGCATTAAGTTAATACTAATTTCACCCCTTTGGGGTTTGGTTGATTATTCGAGTAGGCACTGTTATAGTAATAGCACCCCTTCGGGGTTTGGTTGATTATTAGAGTAGAACTATTACAATAATTTCACCCCTTCGGGGTTTGGTTAATTATTAGAGTGCTGCTGTTATATTAATTTCATCCCTTTGGGATTGTATTTAAGAGAGAAAAATGAATAGGCCAATATTTTAAATACCAATTTTATGTCTGAATAATAATAACAAAAGAACACTAAAATAAGCCCAAAGGCCTGAAATTAATCTAGAAAATAACAAGAGAAATTTTTCATACAAAACCCCGAAGGGGCGAAATAATAATCAGCATTTAAAAACATATTTATGCCAGAAACATCAACAGCCCCAAAATTACCTGAACCTAAAAGCTCCCTTTCTGCCGAAAGCGAAGAAATAATTCAGGACAATCTTGATTACACATTATTTTCCTGGAGCAAACAAAAAGGAATTAACCCAATTGCCGTAAAATATGGAGAAGGGGTTTATTTATATGACTATGAGGGTAAGCGGTATATCGACTTTTCTTCAGGGTTGATGAATGTAAACATTGGTCATGGTAACCAAAGAGTAACCCAGGCTGTTGTGGAACAAATGCAACAAATTGCATACGTAACGCCCAGTTGTGCCACCAAAGTTCGTGGCGACCTTGGTAAAAAATTGGCTGAAATTTGTCCCGGTGATCTCAACAAAGCTTTCTTCACTTTGTGTGGTGCTACGTCAATTGAAAATGCCATTAAGCTATCAAGAATGTACACGGGCAGGCATAAAGTATTGGCTCGTTATCAATCTTATCACGGTTCTACTTATGGGGTGATGAGTGCAGGGGGTGATCCACGTAAATTACCTGCAGATTCCCAACAGGCGCCCAACTTTGTTCACTTTGATCTACCCTATCAATATCGTTTTGAATATGGAGAAGATAATTGGCTAAAAGATGCCGTTGCATCATTGGAAAGGATGATTGCTTACGAAGGACCCGCTAATATTGCCGCTATTATGTTAGAAGGTCAATCCGGTTCCTCGGGTTGCTTTTTATACCCCAATGGCTATTTGAAGGCAGTGCGTGAGATTTGTAATAAGCATGGCATTTTAATGATCATTGACGAAGTGATGAGCGGCTTTGGCCGTACCGGCAAATGGTTTGGTTTTGAACATCATGATATAGTACCAGATATGATAGCGATGGCTAAAGGGTTGACTTGCGGATACCTTCCTTTTGGATGCCTGATGGTGAGCGATAAAATTGCATCTAAATATGATGATCAAATGTTGGCTATTGGCCTAACCTACTCTGCCCATCCTGTTGCTTGTGCTGCAGCATTGGAGGTATTGAACATTTATGAAGATGACAACCTGATTGAAAATGCCCGCCTCATGGGCGAATACTTGGATAAGAGGATAGAAGAAATGAAAGCGCAGCATCCATCAATTGGTGACTGGAGAAATAAAGGACTATTGGGTTGTCTGGAATTGGTAAAGAATAGAAAAAGCAAAGAACCCTTTGCACCTTTTAATGCTAAGCCTGATGAAATGGTGGTGATGAATAAAATAGCTGCAAAAATCAAGGATCTCGGTATGTACACTTTTGTGAGGTGGGGTTTTATTTTCATTGCGCCGCCGTTATGCGTTACCAAAGAACAGATAGATGAAGGATTGGCGATTATTAGTGAGGCGTTGAAAATTGCGGATGAAACCTTAGAACACTGATGATACGGATTTGAGGGATTTAAAAAATAAAATTTTCTATGAAGCATGAAGAAATAACTGATAGAATAATCAAAGACTTTTATAAAGTCTATAATTCACTTGGCTATGGGTTTTTAGAAAAAGTGTATTTGAATGCAATAGCAATTGAGCTGATTGAAATGGGTATGTTGGTAGAAAAGCAAAAACAAATCAAGGTGTATTATTATGGCAAACTCATTGGAGAATATTTTGGTGACATAATTGTTGATGATTTGATTATTCTTGAATTGAAAGCGCATGATTGTTTATTAATAGAGCATGAAAATCAATTGATAAACTATTTGAAAGCTACTGATAAAGAGGTTGGCCTGCTCTTAAATTTTGGCAAGAAGCCGGAAATAAGAAGAAAAATTTTTGATAACGACAAAAAGACAATGTTGCAATATCCGAATTAAAAAGAGTTCGCATTTGAATACATAAATTGCCATCATAAATAAATCCAATCAAATCCGTGTCATCCGTGTTCGAAAAAATGGAAAATTCATCCCTCTACAGCGAAGACCTAGCTCCTATTCCAATGAACAAACGCACATGGAATACCTGGAACTATGCTGCCCTATGGATCAGTATGAGTTTGTGTATTCCCACTTATATGCTGGCTAGTTCTTTAATTGAAGGCGGTATGAACTGGTGGCAAGCGATTCTAACAATTTTTCTAGGAAATACTATTGTGCTTATTCCTATGATATTAAACGGACATGCCGGTGCAAAATATGGCATTCCATTTCCTGTTTTTGCAAGGGCAAGTTTTGGCGTTAGAGGAGCAAATATTCCTGCCATTCTAAGAGCTATCGTAGCTTGTGGTTGGTTTGGTATTCAGGCATGGATTGGTGGTTACGCCATTTACTTAATGATGCGGTTATGGATACCTTCTTTGGAAACTTTACCACAAATATTTCCTGCATCATGGACATTGCAAATAGGTCCTGCTATGTGCTTCTTTCTTTTTTGGCTTGTGAATATGTGGGTGGTATATTTAGGGGTAGACAGTATTAAAAAACTTCTGGTATTCAAAGCTTTTTTTCTGCCGGTGGCTGCGTTGGCATTACTGTTTTGGGCCATTAATGCCGGCAATGGTTTGGGCCCTATCCTTAGTCAACCATCAAAGTTTGCTACTTCTGCAGATTTCATCCACTTCTTTATTCCTGCACTCACAGGCATGGTGGGCTTTTGGGCTACTCTATCGCTCAACATACCCGACTTTACCCGCTATGCAAAAAGTCAGAAAGCACAGATTAAAGGGCAAATTATTGGACTGCCACCTTCAATGACTCTTTTCGCTTTCATTGGTGTGGTTGTTACGTCTGCCACTTTTATTATTTACGGTGAAACCATTTGGGATCCCTTAGTGTTGGCAGGAAAATTTTCTAGTAAACTATTGGTAAGCGTGGCTATGATAGCCGTTGCACTTTCTACCTTAGCTACCAATATTGCCGCAAATATTGTTAGCCCTGCCAATGATTTTGCCCACCTTTCCCCTTCAAAAATATCTTTCAGAACTGGTGGTTACATCACTGGTATTATTGGCATTCTCATTTTTCCGTGGAAGCTGATAGCAGACCCGAGCGGCTATATTTTCAAATGGCTGATTGCTTATTCAAGTTTGTTAGGACCTATTGGAGGTATCATGATAGCTGATTACTATTTTATCAGAAAGCAGCAGCTACATGTGGACGAACTTTATTCTACTAATGGAAAATACAGTTTTACCAATGGTTACAATGTCAAAGCCATCATTGCACTCATACTAGGTATTTTGCCAAATGTTCCCGGTTTTTTGGTGAATGTAAATTTTGTACCCGCAGATACTTTCTGGCCTTGGATATCTGATATTTATCATTATGCCTGGTTTGCAGGATTTTTTGTTTCGGGCATGCTTTATTTCATTATGACGAAGAGAGTAAATGGAGAATCAACACAAGCCATAAAATAAATAGATTTTTGCAATCAAACAAAATCTCGGTAGCCGTTTTTTTTTGTTAATTTTAATACTAAAGATATTCTAATGGATGAAGATGATATTAATGAGAAAAACTTGTTAGCCGAATACGGGAGGTTTATTTCATTTTTTGAAATGACATGCTTTGCACTAAGGCTAAATATAAAATTCCTAATCTTCAACAAGAGCAATTTTACTTCGCCAGAAATTGAGAACTTGAATAATATTCTATTAGAAGGGTTAACGGCAGAACCACTTGCCAAAAAATTTCTTGGGCTTTTTGTTTTTCGATTTCCTGACGATAAAAATGGAATATCTATTACAAAAAAGTTATTCGACGTCTTTACACAAAATATTATTCCTATAAGAAATTCACTCAGTCATGGATTAACATCTTTCAAATACAATATTGAAAATATGAGCAGCTTAGAAATGAATCAATTCTCATTGACACATCCAAAAATTACATCCAAAGGTCTCGAAATGAGGCATAAAATCATATCATTAGACAATTTGAAACTTCTAAATGAGAATATGAAAGAATATAATTTTATTTTAAGTATTATACAATTTATGAAAGAAGATGGGGAGAACTCTTCCAATCAAGAAGCTAATGAGATAATTGATAAAATTGGAAAACTAAAATTCAAACTAGAGGAAATAAAAATAAGTGATTAGAATACCTTCCCCCCACTTTTATTCCTTGGAAAAATCTTAG
This sequence comes from Segetibacter sp., assembly GCA_031383285.1. Lineage (GTDB taxonomy): Bacteria > Bacteroidota > Bacteroidia > Chitinophagales > Chitinophagaceae > Segetibacter. The sequence goes on along the minus strand of JANMZN010000426.1, from coordinate 2,907 downwards.
GACAAACGATAAAAATAGATTGTTGAATTTACACTTCAAACGGTTCTCGAATAGATTTACTTGGCTGAGAAAACCATCGCGGGCCCTCTTCAGTCATATAAACACAATCCTCCAGCCTTACGCCAAATTCACCCACAATAGAAATGTTTGGTTCAATGCTGAAACACATTCCGGGCTCCAACAATCGCTTATTGCCTTTAACCATATTTCCCCATTCATGTCCATCCATACCTATTCCATGACCCGTACGGTGTGGTAGCCCGGGCAATTTATATCCGGGTCCAAAACCTGCATCAGTAATTACTTTGCGGGCAGCAGCATCTACGGCTTCGCATGGTATGCCAATTTTAGCAGCTGCAAATCCTGCTGCTTGTGCTCGTTTTTCCAGCGCCCATATTTCCTGTTGTCGTTTGTTTGGCTCACCAAAAACAATTGTGCGGGTTATGTCTGAATTGTATCCTTCCACGCTACAGCCGCAATCCATTAATACGATATCGCCTTTCTTAAGCTGTTGTGGTTTTTTGGTTCCATGAGGAAAAGCAGAAGCCTCACCAAACAAGCACAATGCAAATTCAGGATTGCCTCCTAAATCGCCCTGTGCCGACATAATTAAGGAAGAAAGTTCACTTTGGGACATCCCCTCTTTTAATAAGCCAGTACAGTATTTGATTGCAGCAAGCGTTATATCACTTGTCTTTTGCATGAGTTTTATTTCAGCCACAGATTTAATGATACGGCAAGGAATAGTAATAGGGTCCCCGCTTACAAAGTTTAAATGTGGGGCTTCTTTTCTAATACCGTCTACAATAAAAAAACGGACACTTTCTTCTATGGCAATATTACCAGAAACGATACCAGCATTTTTAATAGCTGTAGCTATAAGGCTGTAAGGACTATCATCTTCCTGCCAGGCCTGTACATCCTTTCCTATGGTTATCTTTTCACGCAACCGGGCTTCTTCAAAAGCGGGACAAACATAGCTTACAGGTCCGGATGCTGGTATAATTGCCGCCATTGTTCTTTCACTCGGCCACCATCCAACCCCAGTAAAATAATTTAATCCCGTACCAGCATCAAGTACCAATGCTTCCATTTTGTTTTCAGCAAGGAGGCGTTGTGCCTTTGCAATTCTCTCTTTTCTTTCTGATATTGAAATAGGAACCACATCACCGGTCATTGACTTTAATACAGAGCCAGAATCGTCCTTCTCCTCCTTTGGTTTATTATTACAAGCATGTAAACCAGTTACAACTCCGGCTGCTGCCGCAATTCCTGCAAGGCTTAGAAAATCTCTTCTTTTTAAAGTCATAAAAAATTAATTATTTGTTGGGGAGTTTTGCAATTGTATTCTAATTGGTGATTAAATAGCATAAACGGTATGCATGAAAAAGCGATCCGCTACTGTTTTGCTTTTGCCGAATCAGTTTTTTCGTTGGCATCGGTTGTAGAATTGTTTATGCTATTTACGGGTACCGCAGCCATTTTTTGTTTCAGTTGAAAGGCATATCGTTTATAAGCTCTAAGTTCACTTGAATAATTTTCGGAAGGCCAGTTTTCATCAATGTTTTGAATAGCTATCAAATCGCTGTCATTTTTAGGAATTTCTAATGGTTGGTTATTTTTATACTGCATGCCGTATTGGTCTAAACGCTTTTGCAACGCTATAATATTTTTTTTAGCCTTGCTATTTATTTCAGATTCTTTTACCCTAAGCATAGTTACATTAGAGCCCGCAATTTTCTCCTGCTTCGAGGATTGTTCTATAATCTTTTCCTGTTTTCTTGCACGACTACCGCGGGCAACTGCCGAAATTAAATTGAAGCCAACAGAAATACCACTTCCAATTTGAGCAAATGCACTTCCAATTTGAAAATAAAATACCAATACTAAAACCGTAAAAATCTTTATTAATAGCTTCATAGAAAAATGTGTTACCATTGATTAAATTATTTGAATTAAAGGTATTATTTGATTCGAAAATATTGGTTGTTCGCCCCTACTATTTACTTTTTACAGGCAATTAAAATACAACATACAAATAAATAATTGCAATGAGAAAAGAACCGCAATTCATCTTGTCAGGCAATGATGCTTCTATTAAACTAGAAGAACCTGTTGTCAACCCTTCCCATTACTTAAAAAATATATCGTAACCGTATCTCAAAATCATTAGCGTGACTATGATTAAAAAAAATGTTCTTACAAAAGTGCTCCCTTTTTTCAAAGCTAGCCTTGCCCCAATCAGGTTTCCTGTAACGTTACAAACTGCCATAATGATTGCAAGTTCTAACAAATAATTACCCTGCTTGATAAATACAATTAATGCTGAAATATTTGTCATACAATTGACAACTTTAGAATAAGCCGAGGCATGAACAAATTCAAAACCTAGTATAACCACGAAACCCAAAACAAAAAAGCTTCCTGCACCCATCCCGAAAAAACCATCATAAAAACCAACTACAAGACCAATCAAAGAACCATAAATCAGTTGTGCATTAACCGGCAGGTTTTTGGCATGAACTGCCCCTAAATTCTTTTTAAAAAATGTATAAATTACGATAGCTATTAGTATTACTAGAACTACTGGTTTCAATGTGTTTACGTTGATATAGCTAACAACTTTAGCTCCTAAAAAAGAAGCAAGTCCGGCGCAAATTGAAATTGCAAATAGTAGTTTATAATTGAACTTGATGCGTTTGGAATAATGAAAAGCAGCAATACTTGTACCTGACAATGATGCAATTTTATTTGTTCCAAAAATAGTTGGCAATGGGGTATTTGGAAAGGATATAAGTAATGCCGGAGTTTGAATAAGTCCACCACCGCCTACTACAGCGTCTATAAAACCCGCAATAAAAGATAAAATAATGATTGACATTATTGTTATAGGCTCGTAGCCTGAAA
>JANMZN010000495.1:0-5063 GCA_031383285.1 Segetibacter sp. | reverse complement strand
TTAAAACAGGATAGTTCACTTAGGCACAAACTGTCCACGGAATGGCACTAGTTTGAGTAGGTGTGCTTGGATTGGCTAGATGAAGCGAAGGTTTGTTTTATTCATAGCAATTAAAATTTCTAATATTTAGTCTGTTTTTTTAATAAAAATTATTCCCAAAATTATCAACCAAACTAGCCATAGCGTACTTCCAAGGAAACCAGCTATACCAATGAATGGAAATGTCGGAACTACGGTAGCAATAAGTTCTGCTTGTGCGAGTAAGTAGATAAAAGAAGTTACTATTCCAAACCTCGCCAGCCATTTAGGAATCACTTTTATTTTCAATAAAAGTAACGAGACGCCTACCGTCCAGATGATAGTAAATAATTGACCAAGATGTTCCCCAAGTAAGACGCCACCAAATTGATGAACAGCATCAAACACTACAACAATGGCTTCTTTAAGTTGGTCACTTGTCGCCGTCACATAATTTTGAGCTAAAATAGGAACTACAAACACCCATCTTAATAACCCAATCATCTGCAAAATAGCTGAGAGTACACCAATGGTGGTAATCCATCGAATGTGTGGAATATGTGCCTCGTATTTTTGACCAATTAGAATGTATGCAATTAAGAGAGGAAAGCCAAGTAATGCAAATGCTAGCCAAGTAAAGATCAACGTAGCTCCGCCAGTATGAAATTGAGTCAAAATATCACCTCCCGGTAGACGTAAAACATCTGGGTAGTTAAATGTAACAGTAAGAATAGTATATGGAATAAATACACCGACAGCTCCTACGATTAGACTCCAACCGATTAAAATATTATTTTTCATATAAAAAGTATAGCAGGTTCCATAAAGACAGCAGGCCCAAAAAGAAAGTACTAAATTGAGAAATTATTCTCACAAAACCAAAAAATGGTACTTTCAATTATGTATTCCGTTTTTGATCATGCAGAATCTAGCGGTGCTTTATTTGGTCAGAGAGCTACTTATAGCAAGCTAAAATAGCCAATTTCCTACATGTTATAATTTCAGTAATGACAACGGCAGAGCGTAAAGCGCATTTGGTAAGTAAGTACAAGGTTAGTCCTATGTATGCAGAACAACTCGTTGCTGCTATTCCGGTAGACTCTTTTACAGATGCTGATATTTCTGAGCTCCTCAAACAAAAACCAAAGCCATTTGTAAAATGGGTGGGAGGTAAGCGACAACTTATTGCACAATTCCATAAACTTGGTGCACTGACTCCAGAAGGGTTCGATCAAAACAAGCACACTTACTTCGAACCTTTTGTCGGGGGAGGAGCTGTGTTTTTTGAACTACTACCACTGAAAGCAAGTATCAATGATATTAATGATGAACTTGTTACTACATATAAAGTAATTCGTGATGATGTAAATGAACTCATTTCAGAATTACTGAGCGGCGAGTATATATATGACAAAGATGTTTTTCTTAGTATTCGAGCTCTGGAAACGAAATCAATTTCTGACATCAAACGAGCCGCTCGTTTCATTTACCTCAATCGCACAGCTTTTAATGGAATGTATCGTGTAAACAAAAGCGGCCAGTTTAATGTACCGTTTGGACGGTACACCAATCCTCAAATTGTAGATGAAGAAAATCTTCGTAAAGTTTCGGTAGTATTAAAAAATACAAAAGTAAACAACGGTTCCTACAAATACGTACTTGATGAAGCAAAGAAAGGAGACTTTATTTACTTCGACCCACCGTATTATCCTGTTTCAAAAACAGCTTCATTTACTACATACTCAAATGATGTATTTTTACAAAGGGAACAAGAAGAGCTCCGAGATGCATTTTTCGAACTTCATAAGCGCGGTTGCAAAGTAGCTCTTTCAAATTCTGACACTCCTTTTATAAATGATATTTTTGAACCTTTAAAATATGAAGGTGTAAATATTCATAAAGTGCAGGCAGGAAGGAGTATAAATTCAAAATCTGATGGAAGGGGGAAAGTTTTTGAGGTACTTATTACTAATTTTTAATATATGGCAAAATTTGAAGATACGAAGGATTATACTTTTTCTGGATTCTGCAGGCTTCATGATGAATTTATTATTCCAAGATTTCAGAGGCCATACGACTGGAAGAATAAACAGCTTTTGGATTTTTTAGACTCGGTACTTGAAGCAGAGGAAAAAAATTATTTTATTGGAAACATCGTCTCAATTAAAACACAAGGAAGTGAATCTTCAATTTCTATAGTTGATGGACAACAAAGATTAACTACAATTTTTTTAATACTGATCGCGTTAAGAAAAATACTAGCGTCCTTAAATGATGACAAGAAAAATAAAGAAAAGATTAATGAGCTTGAGCGAAAAATTTCATATATCTTGGATTACAAAAATCTAGATACAGATGAATTTATGAGTAAGCTCAGGCTTCACAGAGATAATTGTCAAAAAGTTTTTGATGCAATAAAAAATGGTGAAGATATAGACATTAAGAATCTTGCAACAGATACAGAAAGAAAATATTTAAAAAATTACGAAATCTTAAAAAAAGAAATCGAAAATAAAATTAGCAGAAATAGTTCTGACGATATTTTAAAAAATATTGCGATTTTTTACGAGAAAACACAGAGTCTACAATTTGTTTCAATTCAGTGTGCTTCAGATAATGATGTCAATCAAATATTTGAAGGATTTAATTCAACGGGATTAGGCTTATCTGTGGCAGATCTTGTCAAGAACGCTGTCATTCAAGCAGCAAAAGCTGATAGTGATATTCAGGGAAAAGCAGAAAGCCTGTGGGACTATATCGAATCTATGTTTGATAAAAAAACTATGGCACGCTTTCCAAAGTTTATCCGCTATCAGTGGATGTCTAGACACGGGTACATTTCTAACTCTAATCTTTTTAAACAAATAAAGTCACAAAAAATTGAAGATGAATATAAAGAAGATGTTTTAGGATATGTGCAAGAATTGGTAAAAGATGCTGAAGTTTATATGGGGCATATATACGCCGAGTATGAAAAAAATTTAAAATTACCTAAAACCCTGTATGAAGAAATTAGAAAATTTAGATTTCTTCAAACCGAGCAGGTCTACTCAGTGTTAATGGCATACTACAGATGCTTTCAAGAAAAGAAAATTAAAGAAGGTCAGTATCTTGGTATGTTGAGAAAGCTATGGATTTTTGCATTTAGAACAAGATTTGTGTCTATCAGCCCCTCGGATTATGAGCGTGTTTTCGCTAGTCACTGTGATGAACTCGCGAATAAATGTGAAGATTCTAGTGAAGTTTCAAAATATTCAGATATTTTTTTCTCCAAACTAAGCAGGCAAGTTTCCAATTCTCAAGAATTTATTTCAAATTTTGAGCTTGAAGTTAATTGGAAGACAGATTCTCAGCTTATTAAGACTGTACTTTTAGAATTAATGTCTCAAGAAAAAGCTGAAGTGATTTTAAAAAATCCTGAGAATGAGCACATCCTTCCTAGGGCGCCGGAAAAATGGGGCTATGAAAAAGATCAAGTTCAGGAGTTTGTGCATAAGATAGGGAATATGACGCTTTTATTTGAAGCTGATAATAAAAGTGCTTCTGATGAAGTTTTCGAGGTGAAGGAAAAAATATATAAAAAATCAATTTTCAAACAAAATAAAGAGATATCTACGAAGTGGGGCAAGTATTTCAAAGGAGATTTAAGTTCAATAAACAAAGGTATTGAATTAAGAGGAAAGGAATTATCAAAAAAAATTGAACAACTTTTAAAATTTAACTAAAGATGAAACAAGATTTTTTAAAACAAAGTGATGTAATACGATGGTGCTATGAAGGCGTAACTGATACAACTCTTGCAAATGAATCAAGGGAGAAGATTTTAAAACCCTTTGCTCAAATTGAAAAAAAGTGGGGCAATGATGTCATTGGTACAAAAAATAAAAAACAATGGACAACTGTATTGTGTCAAAATCTTGTAAAGGAAGCTTTGGAAAAATTAGAGAGAGTAAATGTAATGACAGTCACAAAGATGAAATCTTCCCTTAGAGATAAAAACTATGACCCAGATTTACAATGTGATAAATATGTCTATGAAGTTAAGGGAAGAAGTTGGTGTACACCAGGAACTGCCGGTGAAAAAGTATTAGGTGTTCCGCTTAAGTATGGTGAGGTTCCAAGACTTTACCACAAGCCCTTGAGAATTGTCCTCGTTGGCTATCAGGAACACGAAGCTCGACACGCATGGCAATTTGGTGATCTTCTAGATTCGAATAATCAAACTCAAGAGCTAAAAGATTCTCTTGCATATCATAAACAGCACGACATTGAATACATAGGTTTTACTGACCTTCTTAAAGAACTAGGATACGAAAAAGGATGTTGGAATAAATAAGAACATGGTAACAACAAAGGTATTATCTTCGGTATCACATGTACCTTTTCTCAAAGAAAAGAGCTTTGTCTTGTACCACAACGACCTTTTCTCTGTCTTAGCGGAATTACCTGAACATTCCATTGATATGGTTTTTGCAGATCCTCCATACAATCTTTCAAATGATGGCTTTACTGTACATGCCGGAAAGATGGTTTCAGTTAACAAAGGTGACTGGGATAAAAGTAAAGGGTTTGAACAGGACTATGAATTTCACCGTGCGTGGTTAGAGGCATGTAGAAGGGTACTTAAACCACACGGAACACTATGGGTCAGTGGAACGTACCATTCTATATATCAGTGTGGGCATGCTATTCAATCACTTGGGTACCACCTTTTAAATGATATTACTTGGTATAAACCAAACGCTGCGCCGAATCTTAGTTGTCGTATGTTTACCGCTAGTCATGAGACGCTGCTTTGGGTCCGGAAAGAAAAGAAAGCAAGTCATACATTCAATTACGACCATATGCGAGAAGGTGATTGGTCAGGTGACTTTATGAAAGCACCAGCGAAGCAGATGCGATCAGTCTGGGCAATAAATACCCCCAAACCTTGGGAGAAAAAGTATGGAAAGCACCCAACACAAAAACCCCTCGACTTACTTGAGCGAATTGTGCTAGCAAGTACGAATCCAGGAGATGTTGTCCTCGATCCTTTCACCGGCAGT
>JANMZN010000488.1:0-11666 GCA_031383285.1 Segetibacter sp. | reverse complement strand
AGTCATAATTGGAGAGAAATAATAAGAATAGGTAATACACAAAAAGTTGTTTACTCCACCGCGCAAAATGTAGAAGATGAAATAATACAAATAAAGAAATGCACGCAACCCCATGAAAAGCTAGCAACCCTATACGCAGCTCTCAACTACCAACCAAAACCCTTTCGCAAACTAAAATCTGTGTGGCTCAAAACGAAACTCAAAAAAACTGACCCCCTCTATAAATGCCAACTTTTGGAGTAATTTGCTCAAGTTGGGTTAGATGTCTAAACATTTTTTGTTGTCGCACTTACCCTTTTGTGTCACTCCGATCTTTTACTTGTCACTCCGATTTTTTTCTGTCACGCCGACCTTTTTCCTGTCACTCCGACCAGCCAGTCGGCGGGCAAGCTAAAGGATGAGTCTCCCACACAGTCAAGCGGTTTCCTCCTATCGTCGGAAAGACAAAGCTGAGTTGTCACTCCGACGATAGGAGGAGTCTAATCCACTACCAACTTTTGCGCTTCCCAACCTTCATCACTCTCAACCCTTACCAAATACACCCCTTTAGCCCAAGAAGCAATGTTTAAAGCTACCACAGAAAGCCCATTTACTTTTTGTGATAATACCGTTCTACCTGTGGCATCTACTACCTCAATATGTTTCATGTTTTTGTAAGCAATATTTACCCTGTTTTTTGTGGGATTTGGAAAAACGGTGAGAGGTGAAAAGTGAGAGGTGAAAACCACCCTTCTTACATCTGAGTAACTTCTCATTCCATCTTTATCAATGCTTTGAATTCTATACAAAGCCCACGGTGCTGTGCCATTCATTTTATCATCTATAAAACTATACTCATTCCTTGGTCTGTTGTTGGCACTTACTCTTCCAACATTTTCAAACTCATTGGTACCTCGGTAGCTGCTTTGTATGTTGAAGTGGCTGACATTTTCTTCGTTGGCAGTTTGCCATTTTAACCTCACCCCGACCCTCTCCAAAGGAGAGGGGGGGAAGAACAGCTGCGGTAAAACTTAGCCACTTTAGCGGCAGCGGATTTACACTTACATACACCGTATCTCTATTCGTAAAACCACAAACAGTTTGCTCTATTACATAAAAATCGGATTGTGTAGGTGAAATGGTAAAACCCGGCACACCTGTTTGAAACAACACCCCATTACTCTTGTACCATTTGATGCTTGGTATGCCGCTAATGAGGCTACCTATAAAGGCACTACCACCTAGTGCTATGGTAGTGTCTGCACCCGCATCTGCTTTTACTTGAAAACTGTCTAAGGAGTAAACAAAAACGTCATCTACATAATAAGCCACACCATAATAGCCTGTTGACTGTACCACCGAAATAGTAGTATTGTTGTCATTTTTGAAGTTACCCAATGTTAGAAACTTTTCTCCTCCCTGTGCTGTAAAAACTCCAGCAACCTTTGTCCAATTAACTGTATCTTCTATTAAAGCATTAGTATTAATGACTTGAGGAATGGCAGGTATAATTTGTTGGCCAGAAGCTGTGTCTGCAAAAATGGGAACGTTAGTAAATAACATTGCGTGATTGTTACAAGCCAATTTGTATCCATTAATTCTTGCTACATAATATTCAGCATAATAGCAATGACCAATTTTGAGGCTATCATTTAAAATAACTTGAATATAATTTCTTGCATTGGTACTGGCACGAAAAGCCATTGCCATATAAGCACTTCCTGATTTAGCTAACTGATAACATTGAACATCAGTGGGACTTGATTGATTAAGCGGTACCCCTAAAGTATCGTTATTCGCACATGAGTTTAAGTAACCTGCTCCTCTAAAATCAGGTTTGTACCAGAAATCTGGCTTATTATTTCTAATGACATTCATGTCTGTCAAAGAATAAGAAGGACAATTTGTATATACTTCAAAACTCCAATTGGGAACTAAATTTGTTTGTGCAAATATTCTGTTAGGCAATAAGCCTAAGAAAATAAGAAGTACACAGAAGTAGTTAGCATACTTCTGCACTAAAAAAGACAGCATACTAAGGCCTATTAATGATTAACTTATTGGTTTTTACACAAAAATTGAATGTGGCCAAAAAGTGTGAAACAGAAAAAAGAGAAACCGCCTGTTTAAATAAGGAATTCCCCTGCTTCATAAAATTGATTTTAAAAGATATTTCTAAAAAAATAAAGTTATGAGATTTAAGTAATATTTTCCGCCAAAATTTAATTAGTTGAATGATATATAATATTGGACGTCATTTATCAAACGAGTATAGGCTACAAAAATTAAATGGAAAATAAAAGCAGCAATATTGAAGGTGGATTGGCTGGTAATTTAAAACAATCCAAAACCAAAGCCTATTTAGCCCTTATTGCCATTAGCCTTATCTGGGGTAGCACTTGGGTCGTTAGCAAAATAGGGGTGCAGGGCATTCCCGGATTTCAATTGGCAGCAATCAGGCAGTTTTGTGCAGGTGCCATCTTTCTTACCTTTTTTAAGTTCAAAGGTGAGCCGTTCCCAACTTTTTTGCAATTCAAATGGCTGATTGTTCTCTCGCTGTTTATGATTGTTTTTGCCAACGGCATTTCTACCTGGAGCATTAAATATATCCCGAGTGGATTGGGTGCACTAATAGGTACCATGTTTCCGCTTTGCGTGGTCATCATCGAAATGATTTTCTTTAAAAACAGTCCCAATAATAAGGCAACAATTGCAGGAATGATCCTTGGCTTTGCAGGATTGTTTTTGGTATTTTATCAAACTGCTTTTCATCATCAATCGGAAGGGTATGTATTGGGATTGGTAATGTCCTTTTTATCTACTCTTTCGTGGAGCATCGGTACCATTTTCATTGCCAGAAAACAACTGCATATGAACCCCTATAATGCAATTGGTTGGCAGATGTTTATTGGCTCTTTTTTAATCATGGCGATGTCACTAGCCACAAACAATTACATTCCTATTGATCAAGTGCCGCTTAAAACATGGATTGCTATTGCTTACCTCATTCTGTTTGGTTCTGTTGCTGCTTTTATCGGTATGATTTATACCATTAAACACCTTCCAGTTGCCATCGCTTCTTTGTATGCTTACTTTAATCCGATCGTAGCATTATTGATTGGTGCCGTAGTGTTGCAGGAAAAGCTAACCCCAGCAATTATTTTTGGTTCTATTGTTACACTGCTAGGCGTATTTATTGTGAAATGGAGTATGAAAAAGTAGGAACCTTCTGTTAGGTTGCATGATTGATTTGATTGCCCTGTTCATTTGAATTTTCCCAATTGCTCTACTGCTTTTTCAAGTGTCTCTTCTTTTTTGCAAAAGCAAAATCTTATAACGCCATCATCTTTTCCATCTTTATAAAATGCGGAGACCGGTATGGTCGTTATTCCATATTCTTTTGTCAACCGAACAGAAAATTCAATGTCACTTTCTTCTGATAAATGTTTGAAACTGTAACATTGAAAATAGCTTCCACAGCTTGGCAAAGCAACGAAAGGAGTAGAAGTCATTAGCTCCTGAAAGTAATCACGTTTTTTCTGAACGAAAGATCCCAAAGAAAGGTAAGCTTCCTCATTATCTAAATAGGATGCCAATGCAATTTGAGCAGGTGTAAAACATGTGAAGCAATTGAATTGGTGTATTTTCCTAAACTCTTCGGTGAGTGCTGCCGGTGCTATGCAATAACCAAGTTTCCATCCCGTACAGTGGTAGGTTTTTCCAAATGAAAAACAAACAAAACTTCTTGCCAACAGCTCCGGGTGGCGCAGTATGCTTTCGTGTTGAATGCCATCAAAAATCAAATGTTCATAAACCTCATCGCTAAGGATAAAAATATTTGTCCCGCTTACTATTTGCTTTAGTTGATCCATGTCTTCCTTCTTCAAAACACTGCCGGTAGGATTATGAGGAGAATTAATCATGATCATTTTTGTTTTGGCACTCACTTTCTTTCTCACCTCATCCCAAGGAATTGAGTATCCCGGATACTCAAGTGGTATCAAAACCGGAACCGCACCATTTGTAAGTATGTTGGGAATATAGCTGTCGTATGCAGGTTCAAAAACGATGACTTCATCTCTGGGTTGCAGTACCGTGGTAAGTGCGGTATAAATAGCATAGGTGCCACCTGGTGTTATAGTAATGTCCGTAGCAGGATTAATGATGGTGCCGTATAACTTTTTTGCTTTGGCAGCTATTTGTTCTCTTAAAAGTAGCAAGCCCGGCATGGGTGCATATTGATTCATGCCATCCTTCATGGCCTTGTTTACCAATTCTGTAAGTTGAGGAGCCATGGGAAAATCCGGAAAGCCCTGGCCCAGATTTACTGCATTGTACTCAGTAGCCAATTGGCTCATTTTAGAAAAGATATTGGTTCCCACATTTGGGAGCTTGCTATTGATGTTCACCTTTAGTTATTTGTTGTCAAAAGTAAGCACATCGGACAGTACAATAGCTGAATAAAAAAATTGAGGCTGCCCATCCCGGAGCAGCCTCGTCCTATAATCCCTACCCATGAAACGTATCGTTACAGTGCTACCTTATAAAAAGAAGGTAGTCCGGTTATATAAAGTTCAGATTTGCCAGGTATTAGCCCAGGACCCACCAGCATTCCGCCAGGCTTGTATCTTTCATCGTGATCAGCATCTTCAAATTCAACTATGTTAGAGGCTGTTGATTTTATATTTGCTTTATCAGAAACATCTATAGTAAATCGTTCTATTTTAAAGTTGAAAATGGATCGGTACAAATGATTTGCATACACTGTATTGTCAGGTCCTATTGCCATTGAATAAATTCTTTGTCCTCCCCCTAGTGTTTGCTTCCAGGTAATTTGTCCGGTATTGGTATCGAATAAATAAATAGCATCGCTGCAAAATCCAATTAAAAGATCGTTTGAAAATGGATAAATGGAAGTTGTATTATCACCCCACAAAGGAAGGTCCCAAGCTCCGGCTAATTCATTGGTTACAGGATTGTACTTATATATTTTAGCAACATTTCCAGCATGTGGATAGCCGCATACATAAGCGAAATTGCTGTCTTTGGATAAGCACATAGACATGAAGTCATAGTTTGCAAATTCAGGGATATAAAAATTTCTCACCGTTCCATTTTTATACGTCCCAATACTTAACTCTCTGCTACCAGAAGACGTTATCCGATCATTGTTTCCTGCACCTGCTACAAAGCCATTTTTAGAATAAGCAATAGAAAGCAAACTCATAGAGCCATATACACCTGAAGCATCTGCGTCTTGAAACATGGCCCTTTGTCCCGGATTGGATGTGCCAGTTCCAAATCCACTTGTTACAACTGATGAAAGATCTGGAAGGTTCACTGACCAATTGTTTGAAGGGGCATATTCCAGAAACAGTCCTTTTGGATATCCGCCCATGAAAACTTTTCCGGCATCTGTAGAGTTAACAGGCGGTGCAGTTATGGTATTGATGACCATATTTGTGCTGCCTATTTTATTAAAGCCCGACCCGGGTGTAAAAGCACCCAATATGCCGACCTTATCATTGCTAATAAATACTTTATTCTGGCAAATGGCAGATGGACCTGATGTGGGATAAACGTTGTCTGATAATCCTGATACATTAACATAGCCTGTTTGACCGCTTTTTAATTTAAATGCTACCCTGGAGTCCCCTTCCATCCATGCTACCTTAGGCACATTTACGTCATACACATCATAAGGTACATACTCAACCCGGGCAGTTGATGGCCGCGCATTAACGGGTAAGGGATAACAATCAAATCCATCCAGTTTTATATGGGTTGCCTGCGACTGTGCATAGGGAGCGTCGGTGTGGCTGCTGATGCTTAATGAAACAGCAGGACCATAATTGCACTTAAGGGTCCTCTTCTCACCTGTTTGCCGATCTACGGCATACAAATACCAGTTATTCTTACCGCACACAGCATAAGTGTACCTGCTGTCTCCTGAAATAGCTGTAACATATCTTGAAGTATTATCCAATGGTGCTGCATCTACTTTAAGTTGCGAATAATCATACCTGAAAGTGTAAACTTGTCCATCGCCTCCAAATGAACCTCCATACAATGCCCCATCTGTTCCTGTATTTAGTGTATAAATATCGAGGTATCCACTACTGGTATTGAAAGGCTTTCCCAGGTCAGTAGCTGATTGAGTATTTGGATTATATCTTATCAAATGTCCTCCTCCTCCTGCAGAAGCTTCTGTGACTACATAATAGTTTTTATCCATTCCGAAAACATACCTAACTACTCTGCCCAACGAACTTGTAATAGTTGCACCTTCAGGGCTTTTTACATCTATAACTTTAGAGGTAAAATTTTGCAGATCCACTACCACAAAACGCATGGCATCAATTGGCGTTCGGCCTTCTGATTTACCGTTGTCAATCATCACCATATTGTAACCACTATTTTGATTGGGCGAATAAGTAATTAATGGCGTGTTGTTTGGATCTTGAGGATGAATTTTCCAGGTAATGTTGCTTCCTGTAAATACATGTCCCAGATTTTCTATTTTACCAGATCCTCCTACCTCTTGCAGGGTATTTGGAGTTGTAGTATTTGCGAAGTCATCGACTTTTCTACAGGAGCAAAGCAATAGCAGTGCCCATGCGTAATACATTAGGTTTTTCATGCGTAAATTGGATAAAGGATGTTGGATATAGGACTTAAAACCGTGTTACATTTCTGCAACATTGTATGAACGCAGTTGATTACCGTAGATTGTTTAACCCTTTTAGATAGCTCGATTCGGGTAGTCTAAAAACCGATTGGGATATATGTTAGTTATTTGTACAAATTGGTATCATCGTAAGGCGAACTTTTCGATAGCTATAAATAATTATTGAGAAATAAAAAATACACTTAGGATTTGTAGGTCAATAATGTCAAATTCTTTTTTTTCTAAATAAAAAAGCCACGTTTTACGGTGGCTCAATTAAATATTTGTAAGTTGAATTAACTATTCATACTTGAAAGAAATTCTGAATTGTCTTTTGTTCCCCTCATTCTCCTTAATAGTTCGTTCATTGCTTCTTCTGTATTCATATCATTTATGTAAAGACGAAGAATGTTCATGCGCTGAAGTGTTTCTCTATCAAGTAATAGGTCGTCGCGACGAGTAGAGGAAGCTACAAGATCGATAGCAGGGAAAATTCTTCTATTGGCAAGTCTGCGGTCAAGAATTAATTCCATATTACCTGTACCCTTGAATTCTTCAAAAATCACTTCATCCATTTTTGAACCTGTTTCAATCAATGCTGTAGCAAGTATAGTTAATGACCCGCCATGTTCTATTTTTCTGGCAGCTCCAAAAAACTGTTTTGGCTTTTGCATTGCGTTTGCTTCTACACCGCCACTCAATACTTTGCCGCTTGAAGGTGCAACTGTATTATGTGCTCTTGCCAAACGAGTTATACTGTCTAGCAGAATAACCACATCGTGTCCACACTCTACCAAACGTTTTGCTTTTTGTAAGGCAATAGCTGATACTTTTACGTGCTTTTCCGCAGGTTCGTCAAATGTTGAAGCGATTACCTCTGCCCTTACACTTCTTTCCATATCAGTAACCTCCTCAGGTCGCTCATCTATCAATACCACCATCAAGTAGCATTCAGGATGATTGGCAGCAATTGCATTAGCAACTTCTTTCAACAACACTGTTTTACCTACCTTAGGTTGTGCTACGATCAAGCCACGTTGTCCTTTTCCTATTGGCGCAAAAAGGTCTATGAAGCGGGTACTATAATTACTTGCGGTTGTATAAAGGTTTAATTTTTCAAAAGGAAACAATGGCGTAAGGTAATCGAATGGAACGCGGTCTCTTACTTCATCCGGGTTTTTTCCATTTATGGTTTCCACCTTTAGCAAAGCGAAATATTTTTCTCCTTCCTTTGGTGGGCGGACAGCTCCAAAAACAGTATCTCCTGTTTTTAATCCGAATAATTTTATCTGGCTTGGAGAGACATATACATCATCCGGAGAAGAAAGGTAATTGTAGTCAGATGAACGAAGGAAACCATATCCATCAGGCATCATTTCCAACACACCCTCGCCTTCTATTATTCCATCAAATTCAATATTAAATACTTGTTCTCTTCTTTGATTTGGAAAGCGGTTAGGCTGCGGAGGTGGTGGAGGTGTAGACCCTGCATCTGTTGAAGGTGTTTCGGCAGCTTGTACCTCATCCTGTTTGTTTTCTACATTATTTGCGCTAGGTTCATTTTGGGCTTCCTTTTCATCCTGAGTATTATTGCTTTCCTCAAAAAGTGTTGGTTCTTCTTTATTTATTTTTTGCTTTCTTCCTTTTTTATGGGTAGCGGATTTTGTTTCTTCGGCTACGTTTTCTTCTACAGCTATGGGCTGTTCCATAGGCACTTCAACTATTGGAGCTTCAGTTTTTGGTGCTGCTGCTTCCTCGGGAGCAAGAGGGGCACTTCCCTTTATTATCCGCTTGCGCCTTGGCTTTTCTGTTGCTGAAGGCTTGCTGCTATCATTTGCTGTTTCGGACAATCCTTGGACGTCTAGGATTTTAAAGATCAGGGCCTGCTTGTCTGAAATGTTTTTATTTGGAATGTTGAGCTGGTCCGCAATGTCTTTCAACTCGGGAACAAGCATCTCGTTTAATTGAGAAATGTTGTACATATTTTATTAATGGTTAATCTGGAAAACATCCTGTAGAAAAGGAAAATTATTTGACTTGATAAATGAAAATTGAGAGAACCGAGAAAACTGTGAGCATTAAGAGTGTGACGCTCTTCAGTTTCAAATTCTATGCAATTTTAGTCACTATTTGCTACACTGCAAATTTTTAATTGATTTTTTAAGGTTTTAGAAAAAGAAATCTTGCTTTTTTTTAAATAACAATATAAAATTCGATCAACTGCTGGCAATATTCATTTTGTAGACATTACTCATATAACCTGTTTCAATCTTATCTTTGCCGCCCCATAATCTATATTTATGTTTAACAATCGTACAAAAATCAAGGAGTTATTGATCGGAGACACCACAATTAGGGAGGTCATTGTAATGGGATGGGTGCGCACATTCAGAAATAACCAATTTATTGCGCTTAATGATGGAAGCACCAACCAAAACCTTCAGGTAGTAGCCGAATTGGGTTTATTGGATGATGCTACCATAAAAAGAATTACAACCGGCGCTTCATTGAAAGTGATAGGTCAAGTAGTAGAGTCGCTAGGAAAAGGTCAAAAAGTGGAATTAAAAGCCACTTCCGTGGAAATATTGGGCGATTGCGATCCGGAAAAATACCCACTTCAACCTAAAAAACACAGCCTCGATTTTTTAAGAGAGAAAGCGCACCTCAGGTTTCGTACCAATACTTTTGGTTCTATTTTCAGGGTAAGGCACGCACTGGCTTTTGCTATACACAAGTTTTTTAATGACAAAGGATTTGTATATATGCATACCCCGATTATTACATCCAGCGATGCAGAAGGAGCCGGAGAAATGTTTCGCGTTACGACATTGCCATTTGACAATCCGCCTCGCAATGAGGATGGATCCATCAACTTTAGCGAAGATTTTTTTGGAAAAAGCACCAACCTGACTGTAAGCGGACAATTAGAAGGTGAATTGTCAGCAATGGCATTTAGCGATGTTTATACTTTTGGACCCACCTTTAGAGCCGAAAATTCTAATACGACCCGGCATCTTGCAGAATTTTGGATGATAGAACCCGAAATGGCCTTTTATGATATCGAAGACAATATGAACCTGGCTGAGGAGTTCATCCGCTATCTTATAAAATATGCATTGGACAACAACAGAGAAGACATAGAATTTCTTGATCAACGCCTGGCAGAAGAAGAAAAGCAGAAACCACAGGCAGAGAGAAATGAGTGGGGACTGATAGAAAAGCTGGAGTTTGTGGTCAACAATAGTTTTGAGCGGATTACTTATACAGAAGCTATAGATATATTGCTGGACAGTCCTGCATATAAAAAGAAGAAGTTTAAGTACGATGTAAAGTGGGGAATAGACCTGCAAAGTGAACATGAGCGCTATCTGGTAGAGAAGCATTTTAAAAAGCCGGTGATAGTAACGGGTTATCCCAAGGACATCAAAGCTTTTTACATGCGCCAGAATGATGATGGAAAAACAGTGGCTGCCATGGACATTTTAGCGCCGGGCATAGGTGAAATAGTTGGTGGATCGCAAAGAGAAGAACGCCTGGAACTATTGGAGAACAGGATGAAAGAGATGCATATACCAACGGATGAGATGTATTGGTATTTGGATACCCGCCGTTTTGGTGCCGTTCCACATGCCGGATTTGGGTTGGGTTTTGAGCGAATGGTGTTGTTTGTAACGGGCATGACCAATATCAGGGATGTGATCGCCTTTGCGAGAACGCCGAATAATTGTGAGTTTTAGCAATTGGCATATTGTAAATTATAAGACACAAAACCCGTGTATTTCAGATGATGTTTGCTTGATTGGGCCATTTATTTTGCTATTGTTTTATAATTCGATTTTGAATTTTGAATTAAGAACTTATATTTGCAGCCCGCTTCGAAAGAAGTAAGGATGGTGCGGTAGCTCAGTCGGTAGAGCAAAGGACTGAAAATCCTTGTGTCGCCGGTTCGATCCCGGCCCACACCACGGTCAACCCTGACAGCAATGTTGGGGTTTTTTATGTCTTAGTGATATATAATCAGTCATCAGACTGTTTCTATTTTGGAGAAACATTAAATACCGATCAAAAAAGCAAACTCCTTCCATCAAAAAGCCCAAACGCTCCTTCGAAAGTCTGGGCACTCTATAATTAACCTTCTTTGTTTTTACTAGTTACTCACCACCAGTTTGATTGCCTTACATCCATCTACTTTTAGCAGATAGGTGCCGTTTTGCAAAGTGGATGCCGGAACTACTTTAAAGAAACTTCCCTGAGGCGTATATGCTTTGTTCAAAATGGTTTTTCCTGTTATGTCCATGATCCTCACATTTATGCTTTCGGTTGTTGGTTGACCAAGTTTAACGGTGAAACCCGCCCCGTTTGATGGATTGGGTGTTACCGAAATCTCCTGGTTATTGCTTGAGCCTTTAACTACCGCAATGCCATAAACCGTTACTTTACCATCTTTGTCTACCTGAGTAAGGCGATAATAATTATTGCCACTTGCAGGAACTTCATCGATGGCGCTGTAATCTTTTTTACCAGCAAAATGATAGGCAGCTACCACTTTAACCATTGGATAGAATTTTTGAGCGTCTGTGCTTTTCTCAATCAGGAAATAATCATTGTTGACCTCAGAAAGCGTTGACCATTTTAATGCGATGCTGCCATTGGATTGCCTCGAGCCTCCAAATCCAACAATCGTTACCGTTATCACCGAAAGACAATTGGAACCTACTGAATAACTATGCGGTGTTGCACTGGAATTGCGCTCACCACCACTTGGTACCTGGTACGTAAAATAAAGACTCGTAGGTGTTCAATTGGCAATCGCTTTGGTAATTCTAAAATCTGATCCAATAGCAGTCATAGCATATCCCGGATAAAGTCCTGTTGTACCTGGTGTAATGGACAAAAATGTGCCTACTTTATACTAGTTTGTTTCAAGTGGACAAAAATGTACCTGTATATTTTTGCAATTTATTCCAATCAATAGTCCATCATTTATCTTCACGTCATCAAGTAAAACGGAAGTAGGCTC
>JANMZN010000403.1:0-2723 GCA_031383285.1 Segetibacter sp. | reverse complement strand
TTTCTGATGTACAAATCACTCGGTAAAATAAGTGTTGGGGAATTTGATGCATTCTTCGTTTCCGTAAAATTTCTTGTTTTCTCCTTACTGTTTTCCATTGGATGGTTGGCGGGTTATGGCTTTTCAAGATCAAAATATTTTACAATCGGATGGTCTGTTTTGTTATTAGGCCTGACCGTCTTGGTTGTAAGCAAAACCTCGGAGATCACTGCGAGTGCATTGATCGCGGCGTTTTTACCGGTATTGGTGTATTCATTTTATACCATTTACGCTGCTGAACTCATTCGGAATATGAACGAAGATGAGCCCAACTTTGCCTTGTTTATTTTTAAAAGATTGGCAGGGTTTGCAGCATTGTTGGCTATTATTCTGCTAAGCATGCTGCTGATTTTTGAGAAAGATTTTAAAGCCATTGAAAAAGATTGGGGCGGTGCTCAAGGAGGAAAAAAGGGCAACAGGGAAAGCATGATGAAGGAGAATAAGGATGGATCAATGAGCAATAAGGATCAGATGAAAATGACAAGTTCTTTGAGTAAAGACAAGCGGCTGGTTTTTGTTGCAAAACTTGACAGTTATTTTCCTGATGGCAGAACTCCTAACCCACTCTACTTTACTTCTCTTTATTATACGAAGTTTGACACGCTTACACAAACTTTTGAGACAGATAGCAAAATTCCGTTCAACGATCTTTTTACTCCCGACCCATCCAAAATACCGCTGTATTTTACAAAGTCTGATAGTACGATCATTAAAAATGCGATGGCTCCGCTGAACAGAAAAGTTATTTCGGCAGACATCTACAAAGTACTTTTATCGCCACACGATTTTGTAGCCCCGGCAACTGCATTTTTCTGTCAGCCAATTCCTGTAGAAAATGGATACAAAGACCAGTTTAAAAGTGCCTACCGCGCTAAGATGTGGGTTAGCGATCTTAACAGCGCCTATTTTATTTACAATCCGGTTGGTAATAAAATGCTGGAGCTTTTTCAAGAAAAAAGATTTGAAGAACTAAGGAAGGCAAAAGCCTATATCGGACTTGATAATAAGTTCATGGATTATTACACGTTCATGCCAAAGAACGAGGACTATAAGAGAATAACTGAATTGGCTCAACGAATAACGAAAGATGCAAAAACGCCGGTTGACAAAATGATTGCTATCAGAGATTATTTCACTGGTAAAGATGAATTTGAACAACCGCTTTTTAAATACAGTGACAATCCGGGCATACCAGGTTTACCTAGTGCCAGCAAGTTGAATTATTTCTTATTTGAAAACAAAAAAGGATACTGCGCTTATTTTGCAGGTGCCACCTTGTTTATGTTGCGGTCATTGGGCATACCTAGCAGAATTGCAGCAGGATTTTTGACCGTTGACAGAAGCAGTAAAAACCCCGGATGGTATTGGTTTTATGCTGATCAGGCACATGCGTGGGTACAATTGTATTTTCCGGGTTACGGATGGATAGATTTTGATACTACGGTACCGGATCAAAATACGCAACAATCACCACAACCTGACGGCACACCGCCAATGAATATGCAACAAGCCTTGTTGGTAGCCGATGGACAAGCATTAGCCGTAGATACCATTGCGAAGCGGATAACCATGAAAGTGAAAAAAATGCTGTACCACGATGAGAACATTGAGGTACTACAGGCTCAAGATTTGTTGATGGATGTATCCTTAGCCTCTGTAACAAAAGATACCGGTGCCGGTAAACTGAGCGATATAGTTGCTGGAACCAAAATAGTAGCAGTTTCTTATGCCGAAGCGTTGAAAAATATCCTAAGCAACGAAACGGACAACTTGAGTTCACTTATAAAAAAGTTGCCAAAACCAGTACCAATAGATGAACTTAAAATTATGGAAACCGATGCGCAGAAAAAAGAAAATGAAAAGAAAAAAGAACAAATAGCTACACCTGTAAATTGGATAAAAGTTCTATGGATGAGCTTGATAGTGATTGGCGCATTTGTCGTTTTGCTGTTTGCTTTGCCTTGGCTCATTTGGTTGTATCTTAATGGAAAAGCAAAACAAAATACTACTAGTAAAAAGAAAGCATTTAATAGTTATGTTGCAGCTACGTATTACCTGAACCAACTAGGTGAACAAAGAATTAATAAAAGCCCACAGGAATATGCGCTTAGCATAGATAAAATACATGGTACTAATTTTCATTCATTTATTAACGTATATCAAAAAATAAAGTACAGCACTACACCATTGTCAATTAATGAAGAAATGCTGCTTAACTTATTTTATTCACCATTTATTAAAGGCATCAAAAAGGA
Organism: Segetibacter sp.; assembly: GCA_031383285.1. GTDB lineage: Bacteria > Bacteroidota > Bacteroidia > Chitinophagales > Chitinophagaceae > Segetibacter. The sequence goes on along the minus strand of JANMZN010000403.1, from coordinate 429 downwards.
TTATCACTTTAAGCAGCGACTTAGCAGTTTTTTGAATATTTATGCAACAATGCATTTCTTTGCTAAAGTGAAAATATAGATCGTTAAATTTTAAATTAATAATAAAATACATATAAGTTTAAAATGTCTGTAAATTAAAAGCAAACGATATTATAAAAAAGGTATTCCAATCAAACAAACACCTTGTTTTTATGTTGTTTAGCAATCAGAATTTAAACTGCAATTTTGCATTCAAACTAAAATTACTTTTCGTGTTTATCTTTGCATTGCATGATGGGATTAAGAAACAAAGTATGGACCAAAATAAAAGATAAAACATTTAAAAAATAACAATAATAAATATATTAACTACAAAAAAATGGAAAATAACACATCTACTGGAACTGCATCAGATAGCGTGAATGGCGAAAGCAAATGCCCCTTCAGTAG
>JANMZN010000372.1:0-6758 GCA_031383285.1 Segetibacter sp. | reverse complement strand
GCCCGACAAGATCGAGAACGTCGCGTGGGCAACCCTCACCCGTGAGCAGGCAACGATGTATCAGGCGGTCGTAGATCAGTTGCTCGCCAGTTCATTTTGCGCCATTCCACTTATGAGAGGTCAGCATGTAAGCAGACCGATAGAACAATTGGTAGCAGAAGCCGAGGGCCTTGTAAGGAAAGGTGTGAAAGAGATTATGTTGATAGCTCAGGAACTTACTTATTATGGGCTAGATATTTATAAGAAAAGAGAATTGCCTGCTTTATTAAATGCATTAGCTGATATAAAAGGATTGGAGTGGATCCGTCTTCATTATGCCTATCCCAGTAAGTTTCCGTTGGAGATATTGGACGTAATAAGAGAAAGAGACAACATCTGCAAATACATCGATATGCCCTTGCAACATGCCAGCAACAATATGCTGAAAGCCATGAAAAGGAACATAACAAGAGAGGAAATGACCGAACTTGTGCATACCATAAGAGCGAAGGTCCCGGGTATTTGTTTGCGAACTACTTTGATCACGGGTTTCCCAGGCGAAACACAGGAAGATGTGGAAGAGCTAAAAGAATTTTTGTTGGAGACACGGTTTGACCGCGTAGGCATTTTCACTTATAGTCATGAAGAAAATACTTCTGCTTATAAGTTTGAAGATACTATTCCGGCAGAAGAAAAAGAGCAACGTGCACAAGAAATCATGGAAGTGCAACAAGAGATAAGCCTTGAAAAAAACCAGGAAAAGGTTGGAATGATTTTGAAAGTGTTGATTGATAAGAAAGAGTCTGGTCGCTACCTTGGAAGGACCGAATTTGATAGCGTGGAGGTTGATAATGAAGTGGTCATAAACTCTAGTAAAAAATTAACTATAGGAACATTTGTAAATGTAAGGATTACCAAGGCTTACGATTATGATCTGGAAGGGGAAGTAGTTTAATATGCTTTGAGACTGATTTTTCAGACTATTATTGTATCAAATAATATAAATAATAAAAGGGGCTATAATCTTTTATTACTAAAATTTTCAAGAAAGACTACATGGATATTGGCTGTAAATACATAAGTTATGAAGAGACAGGATTTTTTTCTGGCTTAACTACAGACTATATCCGGCAAGATGATAAGCTTTCTCCTTTTTATAAATACCCTGTTTCTTTAGATGGTATCAGCCATTCAATAGCAGAAAGGCGGCAGTTTTCTACCCCTAGAATATTATTGGTCGATGAGTTAAGGAAGCAATACCAACACATTGAACTAAATGAAAAACAGGAACGCAATCTAACGTTGCTTTTATCTGAAAATACATTTACCGTTTGCACTGCGCATCAACCCAATATTTTTACAGGTCCCTTGTATTTCATTTATAAAATTCTACATGCTGTTAAGCTAGCGGATCGGCTGAATAACGAACTTCCTGAAAATCATTTTGTACCTGTTTTTTATATGGGTAGCGAAGATGCAGACCTTGATGAAATTGGTCACATCAACCTAAATGGTGAGAAGCTGCAGTGGGATACAAATCAAACAGGGGCAGTGGGCAGAATGGTTGTAGATAAACAATTCCTACAATTAATTGAGCGCATAGCCGGCGAATTAGGTGTTCAGCCTTGTGGCAAAGAATTAATCGAATTATTTCGCTCTTCATATACCATTGAAACAACCATTCAGCAAGCAACTTTGTTATTGGTTAATGAGTTATTTAAAGATTTTGGGTTATTGATTTTGATACCCGACAATGCTAACCTTAAAGCAGCATTTAATGAGGTAGTTAAGAAAGAATTGGTAGAGCAGTTTTCGCATCCAATAGTTGTAGCAACCTGCGAGCAGCTGTCTGCGTTTTATAAAGCACAGGCTAGCGGTAGGGAGTTGAATCTGTTTTATCTTTTTAATAACCACAGAGAAAGAATTGAAAAAATAAACGATGAATATCACGTTAGCGCTTTGGGGCTTACATGGACATTAGATGAAGTGTTAGCTGAACTGACTGCCTATCCCGATCGCTTTAGCGGCAATGTTATTATTCGACCATTGTTCCAGGAAACCATCTTGCCCAATATTGCATTTATTGGCGGAGGTGGAGAGATTGCTTACTGGCTGGAATTGAAAAATGTATTTGCTGCAGTAGGTGTTCCCTACCCGTTATTAATTATTCGCAATTCTTTTTTGCTGGTAAATGAAAATCAAAAACAAACAATAGAAAAACTAGGGCTTACCATCAGTGATTTTTTCAAGCCCGAGCATATGATCCTTCATGAATATACGCTTGCTCATAGTAAACACAGACTCGATTTGTCAGCAGAAATAAATGTCTTGAATAATTTTTATCTACAATTATCAGAACATGCAGAAGCGGTAGACATTACTTTGAAACATCATACTCTTGCAATACAAACGAATGCTATTAAAAAAATAAAGGCCCTGGAGAAGAAGCTGTTTAGGAAGGAAAAAAAGAAATTGATGGTGGATGTGAACAGATTGACTAAGCTAAAGCATGAGCTTTTTCCAAAAGTAAACTTGCAGGAAAGGCAAGATAATTTCTCTTTTTGCTATGCAAGGTTTGGCAAAGCATTTATCAATCAGGTTTATATGCATTCGCTTACAACTGAACAACAATTTGCGTTGCTTGAATTGAAATAACTCAATCACCAGCTTTATCGAAACCATTTGGCCAACCTGCTGCAGCTAACATTGATACTTTTACTTCTACATTTTTTACTAAATCGGCTTTGAATTGTTGTATTTTTTCAGCTACAAGGTTATTGCCGGTTGCGATGATCTGCGCGGCAAGAATTCCTGCATTTTTTGCGGCATTTAATGCAACCGTAGCAACAGGCACACCATTAGGCATTTGTAATATTGAAAGAATTGAATCCCAACCATCAATACTGTTGGATGATTTTATTGGAACGCCTATTACAGGAAGGGTAGTAATAGATGCAACCATGCCAGGTAAATGCGCCGCGCCTCCGGCACCAGCAATAATTACTTTGATGCCTCTAGACTGAGCAGTTTCCGCATATTTAACCATTCTGACGGGTGTTCGATGCGCAGAAACTACCGTTAACTCAATCTCGATTCCAAATTGTTGAAGTACTTCTGCGGCTTCTTTCATAACCGGTAAGTCACTATCACTTCCCATAATGATTCCTACCAAAGGAATTGTTGTATTGTTGTTGCCTTCCATTTATTTTTGAATAAGTATATTTTTATTATTTCAGGCCCGAACATGTTTTCGTCTATAGCCAAATAAAACAGGCTATCCAATTGTCAATAATTATGTACTTGCACTTTCTACATTCAACAGTTGACTTATTTTCTTAGCTGTATGAACCAATTCCTGTTTTTCGGTGCTCAAAATAGTTACATGCCCCATTTTTCTTCCAGGTTTGGTTTCTTTTTTTCCATATAAATGGACAAATACATTTTCAAGTTTTAACACATCTTCCAATCCTTTAAAGACTGCTTTTCCTTGAAAGCCCTCAGCTCCAACAATATTAACCAATGATGATGGAACGATAGCTCCGGTATTTCCCAATGGAAAATTAAGCAGTATTCGCCAAAGCATATCAAACTGGCTACAATAGTTTGCTTCAATGGTATGGTGACCACTGTTGTGAACCCTTGGAGCCGTTTCATTTACCCAAACATCACCGGTTCTATCAATAAACATTTCAATTGCAAAAATCCCCGGGCTTTTTAGCTCCTTCACTACTTTAAGCGCCATAGCCTCTGCTTTCCAAAGCTGATTTTTGGGCAAGTCAGCAGGGCTTACCTGAAAATCCAATAGGTTTAATATCGGATCAAAGTGCATTTCTACAGGAGCATAAATGGCTGTTTCTCCTTTTTGGTTAATGGCAACCATGATGGCAATCTCTTTTTTAATATCAACCATTTTTTCTAATACAGCAGGAGAATTAAACCCTTTTTGTAGATCCGTTTCTTTATGAAGCAATTGTACACCTCGACCATCATAGCCTCCGGTTGCTAGTTTATGAACTGCAGGTAAATAGTCAAGATGATTTTTTAATTGCTCCTGATTTTGAGTAATAACAAATGCAGGCGATGGAATAGCATGTTCTGCATAAAACTGTTTTTGATGTATTTTGTTATTGATGATTTTAATAGCAGAGCTGGAGGGAATAACAGTAACTCCTTCTGCTTCCAACTTTTCCAATGCATCTGTATTTACTGATTCTATTTCTATGGTAAGTACATCTACTAACTTACCGAAATTGTAAACGTCCTCGAAGTTCTTGATATCGCCTTTAATAAATTGATGACATAAATGAGCCGCCGGGCATTCCCTATCATTTTCTAAAACAAAAGTTTCTATAGGATAATTAGCTGCTGTTTGCAACAACATTCTACCCAACTGACCGCCGCCTAATATGCCTACTTTCATTGTTCTCAATTGGCCGCTAAGATACCACTCACATGTTTGGATTTGAAAAAATAATGTAGCGAAGCGTATTTTTGCTAAGCGTTGATACCTGAAATTTCCGTCATACTTATGCACATTGCACAATAGAAAAATGTTATTTTATGTTATTTATGCACTTTTAACTAGGTTTTGTTTAATAATACGGGCCGATAAAATATTTTTGAATTCGATGAAATACTTATTATTTACTTTTAGTACTTTCCTTATTACTCTATCCTTGGTTGCCCAACCGTCATTTGTTGATTATCAAAGAACTTATACCCGGGTAGCCTCAGCATTGCGTACAAAAGAGGACTCATTAAAAATTCAGTTTACTAGAGCAGGGTTGCATTGGCCGGCAAAGCAAGTATATATTCGGTCCTTTAAGTATGATAGTCAGTTGGAGGTTTGGGTAAGAGACAATAATGTACAACCATATAAATTATTCAAAACGTACAAGGTATGTGCAATGGCCGGTGCCATCGGACCAAAGCGGATGGAAGGAGACTATCAGGTGCCTGAAGGATTTTATTATATCAATGAGTTTAATCCCAATAGCAATTATCATTTATCACTTGGTATCAATTATCCAAATGCTTCGGACAAGGTATTGAGCGATTCTGTAAAGCCTGGAGGTGAAATTTATATACATGGCAATTGCGTAACAGTAGGATGTATCCCTTTACAAAATGACCAGATTGAAGAATTGTATATCTTGGCTACAATGGCCAAAGACCAGGGCCAGGATTTTATCCCGGTGCATATTTTCCCTATCAGGTATAACAGCAGGAAAAGCTTTGAATACCTTGCAAGAACAACCAAAGACAACCAGGATTTGCAACGCTTTGTGATTAAAATAAAAGAGGTTTTTGATTATTTTGAAGAAAAGAAAAAACTCCCATTGATCTTTGTAAATAAGAAAGGCGATTACATTGTCAATTAGGCATTAGGTACTTAAATTATCATAAGGGTTGATTTTTTCAGCCCTTTTTTATTTGAAGTAGGTGTTAACTTATTTCAAACGTTCTTTTATGGAGTTGTTTACATTTCAAAAACATATTGTTTGCATGGTATCTGCTGAAAGGTACTTTGCCGTGTTAACGAAAACCGGGGTCTTTGGCAAATATACGAGGCTTGAACAGAAGACCCCAGCATGACTAAAAATCCCAGCTACCGGAGCAACTGGGATCTAATTAAAACTGTTAACTTATTTCAGGACACTAAAATAATTCAGCAAATTAATTTTTTGATTGGCCACCTGTGCATGTGCAATAATCAAACTTTGTACCCCAATTTCCTTGTGTAGGCACAATAGGTGTTCCACTTCCCCAGGCTGTTTGAGAGTCAATCACACTTCCATTGCTTCCCAGTTTTACAACTGCTGCATGTGCAGCTACACAACCACATTTACCAAAGCCAATAGTTGAAATGGGAATTTGGTAGGTAAAAGTGGTTATATTACTATGCGTATTTTTGTAGGGAAACAAACCGGGAGTAGGATTGCCTTTTCTGTTTACAGGAATGGCATTGCAACTACCTGCGTATAAATGTGTTTCTCTTAGTACATATCCATTCGCTGTCTTGTAGGTTACATAAATAAAGTTATCGTCATTCGATGTTTCAATAGTTCCTGCATTTATATTTTGACCGGCTATTAACTTCACAGAATTTACAGGACACCCAGGTTCAATATAACCTGCCAAGGCGATTAACTTGTTTTGTGTAATAGAAGTTGCCAATTCATTTTTTTCTACTGATGCTTTCTGACATGAGTACAAGGTAACAGCAGAAAAAACAACAAACAATCCATGGATAATTGATTTCATAATTTTACTTTTTTAATTCGGGATTTCTTTTAATTTTCTCTTAAAGGGCATTTGGCGTGCCAAAATCTAACTCATTGAAAATAAACATTTTATTTGTTGTGGTCAATATGAATTTATCCCTCAAATGGAATTTGGGTATCAATTTCTCCGATTTTTAGAGGAGAGTATCAACAGATGTTGACTTGGCAGGTTTTAGCAAAAAAAGTAATTAGTCAATGCCTTTGCGTGGGTACTTCAACTGAAAACACGTACACGAGTTTGTCCGCGTGGTGGTTTGTTACGAATGAAAGGAATAAAGACAATTCTTTTCAATGCTGAATAAGAGATGATAGTAGGTCTATCAGTATTGGTTTGCAGATGCAGGTACTAAACCACCTGAAGGTGCTGTGTTCAAAAGGCATTCTGACTAACGTTTTATTTCTGTACACATAATCAGGGAGTTGCAAAATTAAAATCATCAGGTTTAAGGTCAAATTTAGTGATGTTTTTCCTTATTCTTTCTACAAGTTTCTGTT
>JANMZN010000408.1:0-1665 GCA_031383285.1 Segetibacter sp. | reverse complement strand
GATCCATTGTACTCTTTACAATGGGGCCACAGAAATACAGGTGCTGTAGGAAATGGTGCTACAATAGGTGCAGATATGAAAGTGCCCGAAGCATGGGATATTACTATGGGAAAATCATATATTAAGATAGGCGTAATAGATGAAGGTGTTGATTTAACTCATCCTGATTTGCAAGCGAACCTATTGCAAGGTTTCAATGGTGCAACGTTAACTTCAAATCCGGGAGATGGTGCACCTTTACGTTCTGCTGGTGCGCATGGAACAAATTGTGCTGGAATAATAGCCGCAGTAGCCAACAATAATATTGGCATAGCAGGAATTGCCCCCAATTGCAAAATAATCCCCGCAACCATTTTTGGGAGTACAGGTGCTTATTTAGGAGACGCCGCCGTTGCTGCTTCTTTTGACTATGTAAGACTAGCAGGTGCTGATGTAATATCTAATTCTTGGGGCGGAGGTTCTGTAAGTAGTACCATAGATGCTGCCATCAATCGTGCTGTAACGCTTGGACGATATGGCAAAGGTTGCATCGTACTTTTCTCCAGTGGCAACAACAATACAAGTGCAGTAGGTTATCCTGCAAATAATAGCCAAGTCATTTCTGTAGGTGGTGTAAATATGTGCGGACAGCGAAAATCAGGAATTACTGCTGTTTGCGATGGTGAAAATTTCTGGGGTTCCAATTATGGTACCGGTCTTGATTTAGTGGCTCCATGTATAAAAATTGCTACAACAGATATGCAAGGTTCAGCAGGATATAACAACACAGCAGGAACTGCAGGCGATTTCAACACTTCTTTTAATGGAACCTCTTCCGCTTGCCCAAATGCTGCTGGAGTAGCTGCGTTAATTTTATCAGTTGACAGTACCCTTGTTGTTTCTAGGGCAACCCAAATTCTTGCATTAAGTTGCGATAAATTACCAGCCTATACCTATTCATCCAGCATTGACCCAAATCAACCTAATGGTACATGGAATGCAGAAACAGGACATGGAAGCGTAAACGCTTTTACAGCAGTTCAAATGGCTAGTACAGGCAATTATTGCAGTATACAATTATTATCTTCTGCAACTCAATTTTGCAATGGTCCAATTTTATTGTCCATAAATAATCCGGACCCTGGCGCAACTTATCAAATTCGAAAAGATGGAAATATAATTGCTACAGGCACATCTTTTTCTGCAACATCTATTGGTAATTATGATGCAATCATAACCAAAGGGACTTGCAATGCAACATCTAATATTCTTTCTTTGACAAACAGTTTTGATTTGTATGTTTCTTCCTCATCAGATTCTGTTTGTGCCGGAGGCAATGCTATTTTAACATCAATTGCAACTAAATTAGCAACTACTTATTGTACACCATCTTATTCGGTTGGCACAGTAGAAGGTGATTACATTTCACATGTCAGCATTGCCTCTACAACTTTGAGCAATACAACTACCGGTGCTCCAAATCCTTTTTATACATTATTTCCGCAGGGAGGAGCTACAACAGCAACCTTATCGGCAAATAATACTTATACATTATCAGTAAAAGGTGGCACGTTTGCCGAATGCTATATCCGAGGATGGATAGATTACAACCAGGATGGTTTATTTGATCCTACTATTGAAAGCATAGGCGTTTCTGCTAATGTCGGTTCTCAATCCCTGGGTACC
>JANMZN010000362.1:0-24300 GCA_031383285.1 Segetibacter sp. | reverse complement strand
AAACCTGCGCTTCGCATGGCTGCTTCAACTTCAGCAGCTATGGCAATAATTTCTTCCCTGTTATTTCTGCAAAACTCTATAACCAATATAGCACCCGGATCGCCCTGTACAAAGAAGCGATTTTTTGTTTGCTCAATATTGTTTTTGGTGCACTCTAAAATGTAATGATCTATCAGTTCACTAGCACTTGGGCTGAACTGCATAGCAATGATATTTGCCCTCAATGATTCATCTATACTATTGAAATGCACACAAAGCAAACCCGTTTCTTTTGGCGGTAGCGGAACTACATTTAGTTTTATTTCTGTAATAAAAGCCAACGTACCTTCTGAACCTGCAATAAGTTTACAAAAATTAAAATCGGGCTGGCCTGCAGTAAATGGAGCCGTTTCCAGCAATTCATCTATGGCGTAACCTGTGTTTCTTCTTTCAACTGATTTTTTAGGAAATTCCTTACGAATTTCTAATTGGTTATCGTAATTGCTCAATAAGCTTCTAACAGTTTTGTAAATGTTCGCTTCCAAGGTTGCTCCTTCGCATTTGGCATGAAATGCATCTATATTCATTGTACCGAATGTAGCCTCGCTTCCATCGCTCAATAGGGCTTTAACTTGCAGCAAATGTTCTCGGGTACTTCTATACACCACGGAATTAGATCCGCAGGAATTGTTGCCCACCATGCCGCCAATCATGGCCCTGTTGGCAGTGGAGGTTTCCGGTCCAAAGAATAAGCCATGAGGTTTCAAAAAAAGGTTCAATTCATCCCGGATGACACCCGGCTGCACCCGCACCCATTTTTCTTCAGCGTTCAATTCAATAATGGAAGTGAAATTTTTGGAAACATCTACAATGATACCTTTGCCAACCACCTGACCGGCCAATGAAGTACCTGCAGTACGTGGAATGAGCGAAGTCTTTTCCTTTTTTGCAAAAGCAATGAGTTTTTTGATGTCATCAACAGATGAAGGAATGGCAACGGCCAAAGGCATTTCCCTGTATGCAGAGGCGTCTGTAGCGTAGAGGATACGCATGGTTTTGTCGAAATATACATCGCCAATTAGTTCTTTTGCCAATGCTGCCAACCGCTCATTCATTTGTTCCGAAATTTATTTATGGGTGCAAAAGTAATTAGAATAACAGCCTGTGAGAGAGATAGTTTATTTGTTTCTTCTTTATTAAAAAAGAACGGTAAATGGTATAACAAAAAGGCGATTTATAGTGTATTTTTCTAAGACAGCTAAGAACGGACCGGTGGGGTTACTTAACCTACCGGTACTGTAAAATGCAATACCGTGTTGACCTGTTGCAAAAACGTTTTGCCTACTAACATGGTTGTTCTTTAAGGTCTCACAATCGTTTCGCAGAATGACCATATCGGTCTTCTTGGTTACATAATCGTTTTGCCGAATTACATGAACGGCGAGGCCGCTTACATGATAGTTCTGGCAGAAAACATAACCGGTTGGCAGGATTTCAAGGGCAGCTATAGCTGATTTATAGTGCATTAGGTGTAGAAATAATAGATTAATAAAAAAATTCAATGCCCTTATTTATTTTTTTACATTTTATAAAAAAATAACAAATATGAGGCGTTATTCTATATAATTATTCCTCCTACATATAGGCCGGATTTAATGTAGGTTTTTGCCCTTAAAATAAGTTTGCATAATGTAAAAGAACAAGTGTTGTAGCAGGATATTTTGAAACCGGAACAGGGATAATAAATTGTGCAGCATTAAGTTATTTTCATTTTTTTAACCCAAACAATGAGATATAAGACTTTAGCATCGTCATTACACATCTCATCCCACCTACTTTTGCGCAAATGCTTCATTTTTGAAAAATGTCGCTGTAAAATGCAGATAGACTTATCTTTATTGTAAAATCAAATGTATTTGGGTTATAGAACTTTTGATTATTGTATTTCTTGTTTTTAAATTTTTTCAAATGAATATGAACTCATTATCAATCCAACTACTTTTGATATTTTGTATGAACTTTTCCTGTAAAAATTCAAATACTAAAGATATCAATGACAAGCCAAAAGTAAATACTATCAACATCCCTAATATTGATAACGAGGAAGATCTAAAAACAAAAAAAATAACTATCGACCATCAGATAATTAATAAATCAGCTAGTGATTCTACAAAACAGACCACCACTACTAAAGACATTTACAATGTAAAACACAATAGAGAAAAGACATTAAAAAAGGCATATGAGCAATTTTTCCCTATAGGAACGGCTATTAATCCTCAATATGATTTGAATGACCCTACTAAAAGACAACTGATCATTTCTAATTTCGCCAGCATTACCCCCAAAACTGCTTTACAACCGCTGATGATTCAACCTCGTGAACATGTATTTAAATGGGCAAAAGCCGATTCAGTAGTAGATTTTGCAACTGCAAACCACCTTAAAGTAAGAGGTCACTGTTTAATATATTATAGGCACATGCCAAAATGGTTTTTCAAAGAAGGCGGTCAATTAGTTTCCAAATCAACATTGCTGCAAAGAATGAAGGATCATATAACTGCAGAGGTAAGCCGCTACAAAGGGCGGGTGTATGCATGGGATGTTGTAAACGAAGCCATGGCAAACGGCAATAATCAGTTTTGGCCAATCGATACACTTTATCAGGTTATAGGTTCTGACTATGTTGCCAAAGCTTTTCAATTTGCGAGAGAAGCAGACCCGAAAGCGAAATTGTTTTACAATGATCAATTTGATGATGCTACCAAAAGAGATAAGATTTATAATTTCCTGAAAACGCTTAAAAAAGCAGGTGTACCCATTGATGGCATTGGTATGGAAACCCATATTGGAATAGAAGGTATCTCAGCCAGTTTTTTGGATGAGTCAATTAACATGTTTCATGCCCTTGGATTGGAAGTGCAAATAACAGAATTGGATGTATCAATTTATAGAAGAAAAAACCGGAAATTATTTATTGAAGTAAATGAAGATTTTACACCCGATATAGAACTCCGACAAAGAGCTATTTACAAAACAGTTTTTAGTACCTGCTTAAAAAACAAAGATAAAGTGTCTGGTATCACTTTGTGGGGATATGCCGATACTGATGACTTATCAATTATAAAGGTTTACGGAAAGAAAAACTATCCATTACTATTCGATAGAAATCTTCAGCCCAAAAAAGTGCTAATCGACATTATAGATCTTCCGGCTGCTTATTAAGTTACAGAAAATTTATCCTCTATTATTTTCTTGAAATGAAATAGTAGGTATTTTCAAAAGGCCCTAATGGGATATGTGATAATATCAGTTTGGAAACTTGATTGATAGCAATGTCTGCGGGTGCTTGAAATAATGCAGGAAGCTGAGTTTGGAAATCAGTAATTACAGGAGAATTTTTAAGATCGTTAACAGCAATATTGTATTCCTTCAAAATTTCAACAGCTCCAAGAAATGCCTCTTTTTCACTTTCTGAATAGTTGAACAGTGTTGTGAAACCTACCCGGGGAAAAGCTTCTAAATTCCCCCCTATTCCTGCGTTGAAAATTTTCACATTCAGTTTATCAAAAAATGCTTTGCCCTGATAAAACTTTATGATCATATCATTTACAGCCGGATTGTGATATTTTTTTCCCTTTCCAAAATATCGTGGATCAAAATGATTAGGATCTTGTTCGCTTGCCTCCCAATCTCTGGATGTAATTTTCTTTACTTTTTGATCACTGAAATTCATGTCAACACCCACTAAGTAAATCTCAGAGAAACCAAGAAAGGCAGCTACCTGTAAGCCGGCATTTACAACAGTCAGGTTAATGCCGCAGCTAGGCAAATCGCTTCTAAATTCAGGCATATCTGTTTTGATCCATAATACATTGTCTCGTTGCTCTATGTACTTGGTAAATTCTACATTTGAAGGGTGTATGTCAGGGAAAATAGCATATTGTACCTTGGGTAATATTTCTTCATTTATTTCTTTGTGAATATCCCTTACCACAAGATCGTCAGTTACCATATAAAATGAAGGCCTCCAACCAATGCGCTCAAACATTAGATTAAACCTGTTGAAACACATGGTATATTCATTTTTCAAAAGGTGCAATGGTGTAGAATTAAGACTGGGTCCATTTCCAATAACGAAAATACGTTTACCAGCATATTTACCTTCTAGGTTCTTCCACTTTTGTAAATTGATTATATTTTCCTTTCTGGTCATTCTTTTCAGCTTTACAATAGAGAACCTTGCAATTCTCAAAGCCAAAACTGTAAGCCCATCATTTCTTATTGTGCTGAGCCCCTTTTTAATTAATGAAACCATAACGCTTATTTACTTAAACAGAGAATAATAATCAACCTTTTCAAATACTTCAAGGCAACCGTTAATGGTGGAGTCTTTTATAATTCTACCCTCCTCTTCAAATGCTTTCCTTGCCATTTTATATCCCAATTCCTCTCCTTTATAATCAGGTATTCGCCACCCCATTCCTTTTTTATAGTACCCTGATACAAAATGATTTTTTTCTTCACCTGTAGCTTTTACCAATTTGCCTGGTGTTCCCTTTTCTTGATAGTTATGATCTTTACCTACAAGATAAACCTCAGAAAAACCCATATAAAAAGCCAATTGAATGCAGATATAGGTTACACTGTGACCAGCCCAACTTGTCTCGGTTAGATCTTTTGAAAACATTGGGGAATAATCTGAGCGAATAAATGCCAGATTATTTTTTTTGGTAAACAATTTTCGTGCATTCCAATTAAAAAACTTTGGCAGTTCTAGTGAGTCAAAGTCATCTCTGAACTGCTCAAGCTGAATACCAATATCATGAACAACAATGTAGGTTGGTGTAAATCCTGATTCAGGTGCAGATAAATAAATTCTATTCATCCCAAGGGTAATCTCATTTTTCAAGAGAGAGAGATCTGTTTGCTTAAGGCTTGGCCCATTGGCTACAATAAAACATCTTTTTCCTTGGTGAATGTTGTGAAATGATTGTAGTTTTTCTTTGTTCTTCTTTGCAAAAGATGAATTCTTCCATGCCAATTTATGTGGAATATCTTTTAGCCGTACTTTAATTGCATTCACTATCCTTTCAAATGAAAGCTCCTTTACAGACATATTCTTTATGTATGCTAACCTGCTCATTTTGCTATTTTTTTCATCTCTTGTTCAGCTTTTTTTGCCATGAAAAGAAAATCTGTACTAAAAGCTATAAAATTGAAACCTGCCTCGTGTTTTGCTGTTACAAGGCTGCTGTCGGGTTCGATAACATGGTAACCCATCGTCTTTTTTTCTTCCTTACACACAATTTCAAACTCTTCTAATGCTTTCAAAACTGAAGGATCGTTATATTGGCCGGGAATACCAAGCGAAGCCGACAAATCGTATGGGCCGATAAATACTGCATCAATTCCTTCTGTAGCAATAATCTCTTTTATATTGGTGATACCGTCTATATGCTCAATTTGTGCAATCACAACAAGACTATCTTTTACCCATTGCTTATAATCATCAAAACCATACCCATATCGCTGTGCACGGTTCAACCCCACTCCACGTTTTCCGACCGGCGGATATTTAGCATAAGCTACAGCTGTTCTTGCATCTTCTGCTGAGTTTACAGTAGGTACTATTATGCCATCAGCACCTGCATCAAGCACTCTTTTTATTACTACTTCTTCATTTTTGCTCACCCTTACCAATGCTGCCATACCATGCGACTGAATAAAACCAATGAGTACATGCAACTGGTTTAGATCAATAGAAGTATGTTCAAGGTCAATAGTGAGCCAATCAAACCCCGCTTCGGCCAATATATCTATTACTGCCTGGTGGCCAATGGTGATCCACGAACCAATGGTTAACTCATTGCGTTGCAGCTTTTGTTTTAATGTAATGTTTTTCAATTGTGTTAGTTATTTACAATTAGCAAATACTGTTACTGCACCTCCATTGCCATCCTCTACAAATAAAGGTGCTACTACTGTCCAGTTAATTTTTTCTGTAACTTTTGACAAAGCCATATCTTCTATTACCAAAATTGCTTTGCCTCCGTCTTCTGGACATAAAAATGCTTTGTGACTTGCCCTGCCGGCTTCACGAAATTTCCAAGATGTAAGCGAAATAAAATCAAAGCCTACACAGCGAAGATTGGGATAATGAAGCCTGAAATAATCTGCTAATTCAGGTGCAAGTCCCGGATTATCATTCCAATACTTGTCATCATACCTGAATGCTTCAAATCCTGTTCTTATTATCAGTAACTCTACCTCACTATCAATTTCTCCGGCTTTTTTTATATCATCCTCATTTATAAGCTTAGCCTCGGAACAAGTAACATCTATAAGTTGAACACAATTATATATGAATTCATCAACTGGAAACTCGAAAGTCTTTTTTCCCGTTTCAGAAAAATGATAAGGAGAGTCTATGTGTGTACCTATATGGTTGTTAGAAAAAATCCAGCAGGTAGAGTTAGCAGTTTCGCCAGCTTTTATCGAGGAATTAGTTCGGATGTATATCCCGTCTCTATTGCCATACGATGGAGTTTTCTGAGAAATAATGTGAGAAAGACAAAGATGATACCCCGCCATATTTATTAATTAAAAAGTTCTAAAAAGCTATACGCTTACCTTGATCACAATCTTTCTGATCAATTCAGGTTCATTGGTGCAATGTACCGGTGCATGTGAATCTTCGGGATAAAAAACAGCAAAGATACCATTGCCAATATTTACCTCTCCCTGTTGTTCGATGTGTTTGTAATAGGTGGCGTCTTTAGTTTCATCATATTCGGTATAAGACTCCATTCTAGCAAGATTTGACCAAAGGATACGCTCACTGCCTTTTATGCAATATTGTACATCAATATTGTGTAGATGCGCTTCGTAACCGAAACCATTATCCCCCAATTTAGTTTCATATTCCATTACAAGTGCCTTTGCCGTAGGGGTTAATTCATAAGTCCCTAAAGCTAAGTCTGCAGGAGCTTGGGCAATAAACTTGAGTCCTTCGTATATGTCGTTATTAATTGACTTGTAAAACTCAATATTTTTAAGGCTGTCAATGATCATAATTTCACTATTTAAAGTTTAATAACAGGAGAAGTAGTTTCGCTATTTTCTTTCAATCGTTGGAGCATGAGAAATTCAGCCCAGTAAAAGTCCTCTATGTCATCTATGTCAGCCGCCTCAATCCTGTCTATTGGAAACATCAAAGGATTGGAACCCAACCTGCTTTTGGTTCGTTGATTTGTATCTTTAGAAAATATATAAAAACAAGAGTTTTCATGATAAATAGGCTCAAGATCCTGTGTTCTTATTAATACAGATGGATCGTGGTTAATGCCTTTGCCATTGGGCCAGTAGTACCTTTGTTTCACTTCTGTTACTGAAAACAATGCGTCGTGTTCCGTCTGATTAACAAATGCCTCGATAGCTGCATCTATAGTCTCTGTAGTAACCAATGGATTGGTACTATGCGTTTGCAAATACAAATCTCCATTACTATTTTGTAGGTCATATTCTATTAGAGGCTGAATGCTTACCATATCCCCCAAAAGATAGTCTGGCCTTTCTAGAATAGTAACTTTTGGAAAAATTGAAGCACTTTCAGCTATCTGTTTTGAATCGGTATTGATAATAATTTCATCAATGTATTTACTAGCACTCAATACTTCTGCAATCCAATGAAAACAAGTTTTACCGGCTAATGGCCGGATATTTTTATGAGGCACCCTTTCTGAGTTGCCTTTCATGGGAAGCAATGCTTTTACTGTAATTGGTTTCATACTTTATATTGAAACTTTTATGGTAATTTTCTTTATTAATTCCGGTGTATAAATATAGTGTTGCGGGCTATGCCCATCGTTAGAAAACATGATGGCAAAAACGCCATTTCCTATATCACATAATGTTTCTCTCAATTTTGGCTTTTTATAAAACGTCCTGTCTTTCTTTTCATCATAAGGTATGTTGATTTCCATTCCATCTATATTCGACCATTTTACTCTTTCTGTTCCAATTATAGGGTATTGTATGTCTATCACGTGTTGGTGCGCCTCATAACCTCTTGTAAATTCGCTCACTGTTTCATACTCACTTACAATGGCTTTTACATTGGTCGCCACATTATATTCTCCAACGGCTATCGCCCGGGTTGCTTCTTTTAAAAAAACCAACCCTTCGTAAATACCATTTTTGAAAAATTTATAAGATTCGATATTGTTAAGAGTGTCTAAGATCATCGGCGTTGTTTAAGGATGTTTCAAAATACTCTTTTAACCAACCTTTAAATTGATCATCCAAAGGCCGAAGGTCTTTGAAAATTTTACCATAACCTTTGTTAAGAATTAATCCCAGTTGATTTCCAACGTTTTTCTTATCCTTGGTCAAGGCATTGGCTAAACGGTCTATTGAGATGTCCATTAAAGAAGTGCCTTCCCATATTTGTTGCAATAGTTCCTTTATGTACTGTCTAACATCTTCTGAGATGTAACCAAGCTTTACTGATACAAAGTTGGCCATATCCATTCCATAGCTCACAGCTATACCATGGGGGATGCGGTAATTGGTAAGTGATTCAATGGCATGTCCAAAAGAATGTCCATAGTTAAAAACAAGTCTTTCGTGTTTATCAAATTCATCCCTTTCAATATAGCTTTTTTTGATCTCAAGGCTTCTAGCAATAATCTTAGCTAAAACACTTTTGTCTTTCAAAGCACCAGCGTAATTTGATTTAAAAAAATTAAAATCTTCTTCGCTTGATACTATGAAATAATGGCACATTTCTCCCATTCCTGACTTCAATTCAAGTAAAGAAAGTGTGTTGAGATAGGATAGATTGATAAAAATCTTATTAGGCGGATAAAATCCACCAATTTGATTTTTGTAAGGTCCAAAATTGATAGATGTTTTACTGCCTATACAACTATCACCCTGTGCAAGTAGGGAAGTGGGGAGAAAATACCAAGCTACGCCTCGATATAATACAGAAGCTATGAAAGCTGTAACATCTTGTGTGATGCCACCACCAATTGCTATGAGCCTATGATTTTTCTTAAACCCTTTTTCTATTAATGTTTGGATAATTGGTATTACCCCTTCATAACTTTTCTGATCTTCAGAAGCGTCTAAACCTATATACTTGTATTGGCCAAGAATACCAGAGAGATCATCCTGGTATAAATTTTTTATCTTGTTGTCTATGATGATTACATCACCTTCTTTAAGTTCTTCTAACAAAGTAGATTTTGTATCGCTAATAAAATTTACTTCGTAATCGTGTATGATAGATTTAACTGTAAAATTATACATTGGTATATCCTCCGTCTATGATTATGTTTTGTGCCGTCATATAAGAATTTAAATCACTGCTTAAGAAAAGAATGAGTGCTGCAATTTCAGCAGGTTTGGCAAAACGTCCTATAGGTATCAGTGCTTCTATCTTTGCAATTTCTTCTGGTGTATTGGTACTTGCTGTAAGTTCCGTTGCTGTAAAGCCCGGTGCTACTGCATTAACCAAAATATTGTAAGGTGCCAACTCAACAGCAAGAGTTTTTGTGAGGCCGGCCAAACCTGTTTTTGTTGCCGTATACAGGGATCTCCCACTCCTTGTTATGGAGCTCCAAATAGAAGTAACATTTACAATTCTGCCATATCCGTTTTGCTTCATCAACTTGCTTACTTCTCGGCACAAGAGGTAGGGCACCTTTAAATTAACCTTGTTTAGCAGATCATAATCTTCGTCGGTAGTTGCGTCATTCAAGTTAATCCTGTTAATACCAGCATTATTAACCAATATGTCAATTTTTCCTAGTAATGAAATATCAGCAAGGAATGATTTTACAGATGAGTCATCTGTGAAGTCAACCTGCATATAACTAATAAACTCAGAGGTGTTTTTTGCTTTGAGATTATCAATAGCAGCTTTGTTTGTTCCAGTTATGACAACCTTAGCACCTGCATTTAAGAAACAGTCAGCAATTGCTTTTCCAATGCCTCTCGTACTTCCTGTAACCAATGCTATTTTACCATTAAGATTAATATCAACCTTCATATATTAATATCCTTCAAAAAAATTAATGGCTTGAAATGGATAGAAACTCTTCATCGGTTGATAAATAGTTTACCAATATATGGTTAATGCACATGTGCACGTCTTCTATTGGACCGTAATCTCCTTTCGCATTTGGTGTATATAATGGAATATGTGAAATTTCTTTCAATTTTCCACCTTCGAATCCTGTAAATGCTATGGTCGTACCTCCTAGGCTGTTTGCATATTCAGCAGCCTTTACTAGGTTTGGAGAATTACCACTTGCAGAAATGGCTATCAATACATCGCCTTCGCCAAATCTACCCCTCATTTGTTCTACAAAAATATCTTCAAAGGAGTTGTCATTACCAACAGCAGTAATGATAGCTACATTATCCGTCAGCGCAATAATGCGTGGCCTGAATTTGGTAAAATACCTTACAAAAAAACTGAAGTCAGCCTGCATGTGAGATGCAGTTGCAGCACTGCCACCATTTCCTATTACATACACAGTTTTCTTGTGTTTGAAGGCATATAACATGGCTTCAACCACTTCGGTCAACACGTCTGCATTTATCTCATCAAGAATATTGTTTAATCTGTTTTTGTATTGCTCTAAGTATGCTCCAACTTTTTGTGTTCTACTTTCGACTCTATTAGAAATTGGATTAACTCCTTCTGCTAAAGGATTAGATTTTTGAACAGTGGGAATTAAGTTAATCATGTGACTATGATTTAATTACAGGTAAAAATTAGTACAAAAATAGGGATTTTTCATTAAAAAAAAATATTATTCCTATCGAATCGCTAGGAATCCACTTTATTTTTCTTTATTCCCCACTGTAAGATCACTTTGACTATATATTTTATCTATGATTTTCATAAGTTTTAAAGCATCTGTAGAGTTGCCAATTTTTATAGGAGTATCATTGTAAATAGAAGAGAAAAAATGATCTATTTCGTACCGCCAACTATTATTGTTCAAATATTTGGTAGATACTTCATCTTTCCACGTTGCAGCGGGGCCTGTTGATCTGTTTTTGGCTACTGACAAAATTTCTTCACCATAAGCCATAGTAGAAGTAATAAGGCCATTCAGAATCATATGTCCTTTTTCGAGAAAAATCTCCAAAGAAAATAAATGCCTCCATTGAGTCATTGTGGAATGAAGTGAGGCTACTCTACCGGTTTTTGAATCTTTCAAGATTACGAAAGCATTGTCTTCTACATCCATATGCCAAAATAAATTGGAAACTTCAGCTTTTACTACATCGTAATCTCCTGACAGGTGCAGGAATAAATCGAGCATGTGAATACCCTGGTCTATTAAAATACCGCCGCCGGCAAGTTCTTTTTTAGCACGCCATTGATTAAAAAAATCCTCTGTCACACTTTTGCCGTATCGCCCACGCAACCATAATATTTTCCCATATTCACCACTATCTATTATCTCTTTCATACGTATAACACTATCATGATGTCTGTGGTTGAATCCGTACATCAATTTATTTTTACTTCTTGCTTCGGCTTCAATGATTTCACTTACTTCAGCCGCTGTAAAAGCTGGTGGTTTTTCACAAAATACATGCTTACCTGCATTCAATGCCTTTATAGTAAGCTGCTTATTCAAAAAGTTAGGAGTACAAATTACTATTACATGAATGGCAGGGTCGTTTATAATTTCATCGTGCGAAACATTCTTAAGATGTTTGTACTCTGCACTAAGATTAGGTTCAGATACAGCCACCACTTCTGCACAGTTTAATTCATTAATTGCTTGGTGACGGGTTACGCCCATTTTACCATAACCGATGATGCCAACTTTTAATTTCATTTTATTTATTTTGATTATAAATTTTAATATTCTATCAGTTTTATAAAACTGTTGCGGTCAATAAACATTGATGCATTTTTCAGTATATATTACCATTACTTTTTAACTGCACTACTATTATTTTTTAATAAAACCCAAATATTAAATAGGATACACTTAATTTTTTAAAGCCTCAATAAGGTTATTTACAGCATCTATTTCCATCAATACTTTTCCTTCTTCGGCATAGGAGCCAATATGTGGTGTAAGTACCACATTGTCAAGTTCACATAATTTACCTGAGTATGGCTCATCTGAAAATACATCAATAGCAGCACCAGTCAACGAGCCATTTTTCAAAGCATCAAATAATGCTTTTTCATCTACTATACCACCTCGGGAGATATTAATAACGAACGCTCCTTTCTTAATTTTAGCAACTTCTGTAGGCCCGAGTAATGGGGTTCCATTTGCAATGCCCGGAACATGCAGTGTAATAATATCTGCACTACTTAGAATCTCTTCCATACTTACCAATGCTACCCCTATTCTATCGCACCATTCCTGGTTTGGATAAGGATCGTAGCCGATAACCTTATTGCCAAGGCCACAAAATAATTCAGACACAAGCCGGCCAATTCTACCAAGGCCAATAACACCAACAGTTTTTCCAAATAAGAGATTTCCGGTAAGTTTATTCCATTTTTTTTGTTTCAAATCAGCATCTGACTTTGGAATTTTCCTCAACAAAGACATGGTCATAGCCAAAGTAAACTCAGCCACACTGCGGGTAGGGCCATCGGGGGTATTAGTTACTATTATGCTTTTGCTTTTTGCATACTCCAGGTCAACATTGTCCATTCCAATACCTACCCTACTTATACATTTGAGCATAGGCAGTGCATCCATTACTTTTGGTGTGAGAGGTTCTAAACCTGCTACAATTCCAACGCAATCTTTTGCCAATTCTACTACTTCTGCTTCGGTAAGTTTTCGGCCAAATGGGTTGTCTATTATTTCATACCCGCCCGACTTTAATATTTCAATAGGTTCAGTGCTTATTTTTCCAAAAGAAGAGGGTGACGTTAATACTTTCATCGAATGTTTTTTTTATAAAGATTTTAAATGTTACGAAATTTCAAGTTGTTCATTTATTTCAGCATCATCTTGCATATCAAGTTTGTGAAAATAATTGATGAGCACTAAAATTATTAAAAAGTGATAGCTATATTGGAATATATAGCTGCTACCCAAACTCCATAATGTTAAGTAAAGAAGATAATAATAGAGGGCATTTACTATCATACTACCATTTTTGATTTTTTTATAATACTGCAAGACAAATTTTATTTGGTAAACAAAAACAATTATGCCAACTATACCATGTGTCATTACAATCCCAAGTACTCCCATGTCGGCCAAGTTAAATTCTTGATCTCCCTGAAAAATATCGCCTTTAAACCCGGGTCTGATCATTCCAAGCCCAAATAAAGGATCTTTATGAATATTGTTATAAAAATAGTCTAGCTGCATTAACCTGGCAATAGCTGAACTATCTTCTACTTGATTTGGATCGGTAAAGAATAAAACAGCCTGATCGAAATAGGAAATGTAAGGAACTAATTCTTGATAAAAATAGAGGGCTGTAAAAACAATCATGAAGAAAGATAAGAGTGCAAAATTGAAAACGGGAGCAGCATTTTCTTTAAATTGTTGTACAAGGATTATTCCTAGAACAATGACAACAAACAAAAAATCCAATCGCTGAAACTCAAAAATGTTTGGCACTATGAGAAACACAAGAGACAATAGTAAATACCGCGGGTTTGCGGTGTCAATAAACTTTAGGAAGTAAATAAATAAACCTGTAATTATAAGTGTGAATGGAAATGACCTTGGATCTAACATTTTATCGTTACTGGTAAAAAAAGAAGTATAGCTATAGGTAGCTTTATTTGCGAACAACAAAACCTTTATAATCAGATTTGTCCAACAAAGTGTAAGCAATAAACGTTCAAAACGTTTTCCTGTGAATTGTAATTTTTCAAGCAAATAACCAAACGGAAGTACAATGATGATCATGAAAAAATTGAGATTTGCGATGATGCAATCCGTAAGCGTTTGCTTAAAAAAAATGGTGCCTGTGATAGTAGAAATAAACCCCAATAGTAGAAATAATATTATCCACGGTTTGGTGCCGTTAATTTCGAACCTTGAAAAACCAGCAAATCCCCATAGCATTAGTGGAAAACCTACAAATCTGTCAACATCCCAAATGGGGGTACTAACAAAAGACCTGTAACAAACCAAGAGAACTATAATGAAAAATAATATCAATATTCCAGTTTTAAATATTGGGTTTTAGATAAATCGGTATCAAAAATGACACACTGGTTTTATACTTCACTCTTGCAATAATTGCTAAAACAACATTGAGAATAATTAAGCAAACCGCATATGCTAATACAGTATAATAAATGTTAAATAAGTAGCTGACAAATGGTATGATTATACAAATGCCAATCAACGTAATGAGATATACATTTCTAACGACCACTTCCCTGTTGGTCATCATCATAAACGTGGCAGCACTACCGGTAATGACATTCAAATATTGCGCAATAGACATGATTACAAAGAGGTTGGAATTGGACTCATATATTTTACCAAAAAATCCCATTATTAAAGATGCAAAAGCAATGCATCCAACAACGACTATTGAAGAAATAACAAATGATAGCTTAGACATTTTAACCAATAAAGTTTGTAGCTCAGTATATTCTGAACGGTCATGATAAGCTGCAATTTTGGGTTGAATATAAGCTTCTACTGCTATGTAAATAAAGCTGATAATAATAGCAGACCGGTTTACAACGTTGAACAAAGCCACACTCTCTACATCCAGAAAAATACTGACCAATACATTGGGTAACCAGGTTATTCCCATAAAAAAAAGACTGATAAGATATTTGTTGTAGTTAATTACATTTTTTGCAGCCAGGAATGAAAATGATTTTTTGAAACTGAAAGCCTGATTTCTATGCAGAAAAAAAATACCGATGCAAAAACAAAATAAAACACAAGCGGCATATGCAATGTAAGGATTGATTGCCCAATGCCGCCAATATGAAAATCCAAAGATAATTACCAGTACAAGTGGCAGAGATGAGTTTTGAATAAAACCTGCTTCATAATATTTTTGTATCCCCCTCAAAATTGAAGCTATTACATCTTTCATGGTTAGCAATATCAAAGCAACCCCTGATAATAAAACAGCAGACACACTATGTACTGAGAAAAAAGTGACTATCGAAAGAGGAAGGCAAAGAATGAGGCCAAAAAAAACGATGACAGCCAAGATGTCATAATTGTAAGTACGTATAGCGGCAATATCATTTTTTGAATGCAAAAGAGAAACTGTTTTTACACTACTAAAGTCTAAACCAAGCTTGTTGATACCAGAAAAAAGTGTGACAATCGTTATAAATAAAAAATAATAGCCAGTATCTTTTAGTGATAAAAGGTTTGTAATTAAAGCATTGGCTGAGTAAGTAAGAACAGCAGAGAGAATCTTTAGCAATAAAAGTTTTACAGTCTTAACCACTTCAGCAACCTTTTTTTAATTTAAGCTTAAATAATTGCCAGCAAATTCATATTTCAAATCACGATTGCGTTCGCCAATTTTTTTGGCGGGAATACCACCATAAATACTAAAAGGTTCTATATTTTTTGTTACAACAGCGCCCGCAGCTACAACAGCACCTTCGCCAATTGTAACTCCTGGTAAAATAACAACACGAGAACTTATCCACGCTCTATTACCAATAACTACTGGTCCACCAGCACCTTTACAAGAGAACCATTCATCGTTTACGTTGTGCTGTTCTGTCCATATCCAAACCCCTTCGCTAATGTTTGCATTTTCCCCAATGCGCAATCCATTTGTTGCATCAAGTATAGCATTGAAGCCAATAATGGCACCTTTGCTTATTTGCAGATTATGCGATGCTCTCATTACAGCTCCACTTCTAATCATAGCGCATTGTGCCATCCTAACTAAAAAGAAATTGCGGTAAATGAAATTTCTTACATGATTACTTCTTATATGACCTGTCTTAACATTCATGTAACGTACGAACCCCCTAACAGCATTTTTTATGGTTTCCTTCAATGTTTTTTTATTGCTGTTGTGCTTGTTTTCATGTTCTGTATCTATTTTCTTGGTAAATTTTCTCTTTAATGCAGTTATTATAAAACGGCACACAAAAAGTCCTATCGCAAATACTATTAATCTTACAAAATATAAAATTGTAATAATTAATACAACATCATAAATGTGTCTCATTTGCTATTTTTTTTTGATTCTTTACCTATATCCATAAGTAATTTTATTTTTCTACTGGTTTATTTTGCCTTCTTATTTTCGTTGTCATTGTCATTGCCGTAGCCATAACCATAACCGTAACCGTATCCATATGCTCCTCCATATTTGCTAAATCCTCTTCCTTTTACCCCATTAAAAATGATAGAAACATTCTTCAATCCTCTGACTACATTGTCTTCTTCCAATCGTTTTATGAACACTTTTGGAGTGTATGCATGCCTGATAACAAAAACCGTGGCATCCGCCATTTTAGATAAAATATGCGAATCGGATACGGGCACCACAGGTGCCGAGTCAATGATGATGTAATCAAAATTGGTTTCTAAATCTTGTAAAAGAACTTCTAATTTACCATTCACAATTAGTTCTGTGGGATTAGGTGGAATAGAACCGGAAGAAATGAAACTCAAATTTTTATGGACATCCGTTTGGTTAATGATTTCCTTTGATGTAACCCTGCTTACCAAATAGTTGCTTATTCCTTTATCCCTTTTGATGTGAAAAACTTCTGCTAATTTGGGTTTCCTTAAGTCTAGTTCCATTAGTACAACCTTCTTTCCTGTTAAAGCAAGGCTAATCGCCATATTTGACGAAACAAAACTTTTGCCCTCCCCAGAGATCGAAGACGTAAATAAAATTCTTTTTTTGCCTTCATTTATTCCAACATAATCAAGGGCGGATCTTAGTTGTCTGAATTGCTCCGCAATCACACTTCTATCGCCTTCTGCTACAACCAATGGTTTATTACTTACGTCGAAGGTTATTTCTCCAATGATTGGCCAGGTTACAAACTTTTCAATTTCGTTTCTGAAACGTATATTTCTATTAAATAATTCTACAATATACATAAAACTGACACCGGCAAAAATAGCTGCGAGAAATCCCATTAAAAATACTAGTTTATTGTTGGGTTTAATAGGTAGTAAAGAAGACTCGGCAGCGTCAATTACTCTAAAGTCAGCAACTGCCGAAGCAAAAGATAAGCTTGTTTCCTCGCGTTTTTGTAAAAGGAATGTATATATATTGTTTTTAATAGCCTGCTCACGACTAATATTTAAAAGTTCTCGTTCTGTTTCAGGTATTTTTTTCAACTCCGAAGAAAACTGGGTGCTGGTATTCACTAAATTATTTCTTGTAGCGAGCAGACTATTTCGTTGGTTTCTTAAATTATCTTGTAGCCGAGGTTTGATATTATCAATCTGATCTTGCAATGCTATTAGGGAAGGATTGTTTTCGGCTGTTGTTTTCTTCAATCTAACATATTGCAATTGCAATTCTGTCAATTTCTCAAACAATTGTTGCAGCAATGGATCTTGTAAACCGAGTGAAGCTGGAGAAATACCGTCATTACCGTTTTTTGTGGAAACATATTTTTCAACCTTATCGAGTACCAACAGTTGAATATTTAATTGGGCTATTTTCTCATCATTTTCTTGTACACTTTTTAAATATAAAGCACCTTGACTACTTAAGTCTACTATACCTTTGACGCTTTTGAACTTTTGAACAGAAGTCTCAACGTTTCCTAATTCTTTGGTAACTGTTCGTAACCGCTCCTCAACAAATGCGAGTGTGTTTGATGCAAGGATGTTTTTATCATTAATAGCTTCTTTATTGTACACTCTAATAAGTTCGTTGATAATATTTTCACCTCTTAGCGGTACCTCGTCCTCTAGCAAAATCGTTACAACTGTTGCCTGCTTGCTAATTGCGGAAATATGTATTTCTTCTTCAATTAGTTCGTTCACTATCTTTTTAACATTAATCAGATAGAAGTACAGTGGCTTAGTTGCTTTTGGCGGTATGTGGTGGTTGTTTGGTATAAAGCAAAGCATATTTCCATGGTATTTAAACCAATTGTTAAGCGGTATTACTGCGTTATCAAGTTTAATGGTTTTTCTATTTTCATCATATGAAAAATATGTTTTATTTATTTCGACAAGAGAGTCGGGGTTTTGAACTATTATTTTTACTGGTGAAAGCGTATAGGCACTTAAATCTTTTACTAATCCATCGCGGTAAATAGGGGCGTATAGCTGTAGGTTGTTTACAACTTGCTTGACAATAGATTTGGATTTGATAACCTCAATTTCATTTTCTATTATCTTCTTACTTCCAAAAAGGTCAAGCGATTCTAATATATTAGCACCGTCCATTCCCTTTTTTTCATCTTTGATTAAAATATTGGATTTTATAAGAAAAACAGGATTTTTATACCTAATATAAAGGAAAGAAATACTTAATGAAATAATGATTAATAATAAGAAAAGAGGCCAATAAGTTAAATATCTTAATATAAATACCACCAAGTCAAAATCTTCACTTTCTGATTTCTTTTTTATAGTATTTGTCGACTTCATTTAATTAAATTATCTTCATTCCTATCGGGTTTATGGAAATTTTTTATTTAAAAAATTTCGTGCACCTTGCAGGAGTCTTTGGGTGCGAATATAATATTCTCAATCAAGAAAACAATAAGTACCATTGTTTAAATGCTAATTAATTCAATTATAAATTTTAATGTAATAAAAATCAAATAAAATGTACAACAACTTAAACAAAATTGTAGCCGCTATCCGAGAGTCTAATGACAAGGGGGCACTTATTGATAGAAATGATGTGTTGACAGGTTACTCTGGCGAAGCTTTGTTTGGTACATTGCAAAGACTTTCTAAGGAAATACTAACTGATGATACTTGTTATGTGGAAGTTGGTGTATTTCAAGGGCTTACCTTACTATCTAGCGCATTGGCTGCCCCTCAACAAAATTTTTATGGTATTGATAACTTTGCTTTTTTTGATAAAGGAGGTAAAAACGAGCAATTGATTAAAAATAGAATTTCGAAGCTAAATCTAAACAATGTGCATCTCATTAACAACGACTATGAAGACGCACTGGAAAACCTTAAAAATTATATAGGTAATAAAAAAGTGGCAATATATTTTATTGATGGTCCTCATGATTACCGTAGCCAAATGATGTGTTTACTATTGATAAAACCATATTTGGCAGATAATGCCGTAATACTTATTGATGATTCCAATTACAGGCATGTAAGACAGGCTAACAGAGATTTTCTTGTATCTCATCCTGAATTTAAATTGTTATATCAATCTTATTCAAAAGCACATCCAAGTAATTTATCGGCAGATGAGACTAAAGATGTCAGGAAAAATTGGTGGAACGGTATAAATATAATTTACAAAGACAATAGCAATGAATTAGCCCCCTTTTTACCTGACACGATTAGAGACAGAAATATTTATGAAAATGAAAACAATCTTCATGCTGCTCAGTATCCTGAGCAATTGTTGCTTTTGTGGAAGATCGCAAAAAAACTTTGGATATTCCCTTTGCTAAATTTAATAAAAAATCCTAAGGAAATTTTTAAGGGTAAGTATAGAAGTTGCAACACTTTCAGCGATAAATTGCCTATCAATGACATGAATATTTCCATCCCAGAAAATATTTGAATTCAATACTGAAATAGTTGGGTTGTAAAAATAATACTAATAAATTATTTTTGTAAACATCACTAATCTTTTCATCAAAAGTTGACAATACTTCAGTACATTTTTTTAGTTTTACATTTAATCAATGAGTCAATATTTAGGAATGAAGAGCCTTCATCTTCATATTATGCTTTAGAAATTGGGTATTCTTTATTTGAACAATCACACCGACTTTCAAACTTATAATTCCATACAATAACAAGTTTCGATTGTATGCACGACGACCTTCTGTGTGTCCATTTTTCAAAAATATTTCCAAATGCAAATTATATTTCATCAAAGCGGATATTATTTTTTGAGCTTGACACTTAATTTCAAAAAATCTTTTAAAATGCTGAACATACATGTATATTCTTATTTTTGGTAAAATTTTTAATGAGCCGATTTTTTTATACACTAGCGTACTGTGCCTCTAAAGCCTGTAGTTTTGTAGTATGCCAATTTTAAGAGCAGAGCAGAAATCATCAGAAACCTATTTACGGATACTAGAAAGCTATTGCTATGAAGCGGGTAAAGCATCGCATTTTATACTCCTTAGGAAAGATTGAAGATTATACTCCTGAACAGCGTAGAGATATCGGAATTTAATTGTTTGAACTCGGAGGCGGAGAAGTAATATGAGCTACTACAAGGGCCCCTTAAAGAGATTGGCAGATTCCATTACGGCTATCAGCAAATTTATAGCAAAGCCATAAAGCACTATAGGTTAACTAATGTTTTCAGGCGCATTGAAAAGAAAAGTACACTTCAGTTTAGCTTGTACGATAGTGTGTTTCTAATGTTGTTGGAAAGATTCCAGGAACCTTGCAGCCAACTTAATAGCATTTATAATCAACACAAGTATCTCAATCTGCCTAATGTAACTCTACATTATCTATAAAGATCTTTAGATAAACTCGCTGCAAATAATGTATTAATACAACAACAAATATTTATAACAGGTAGAGATTAATTTAATCAAAGATTGGATGCTGTTTTCTATGACGTTACCACATTTTATTTTGAGAGTGAAGTAGAAAAAGAAGGAGAACTGCGGCAGATGGGCTTTGGTAAAAATGGTAAGATAGTTAACACCCAAATACTGTTTTGTATGATGATAGACAGGGATAAAAATCCTACAATTGTAGTGAGCCGATTGAAAATAATTTTCCGTGATTATCAAATGAATATGTCTAAATATTGTCTGATTTAAGAGATTATTATTAGGCATCCTTTCCATTTCACAGCATTGTGCTAGTTCAATAGTGCAATTAACCACTTGTTTTTATCTAAACCAACTGACCAAAAACCACTTAGGGGAAAATTGTCCATCACTTTGCGTTCTTCCTCCATTTATTAATAGAAAAATTGATTGCAACTTTGCATTCTAAATAACTTGCAATGTTAGCAATTGGAAGCAAAGTGGAGATCAAAAAATCTAAGCTTAAAGCATATCTTCTTAAAGGGATTACTTACCAACAATACAAGCAGCAAATGGCGGAAGATCTTGCCTTGAACCCTGACATTAAAACGAAAGAATACATCCACCTAAATCAAAAAAGAATGCACAGAGTGGAGAAAACGTATGTAATAAATGAAGTTTTGGCTGAACAATTGAAGGCCCTGCAGCATACCATTCATTGGCTTGTAATTACTGAACATTGGTGCGGAGATGCAGCCCAATCTTTGGGGGTGCTTAATGCAGTTGCAAACAATAGCAATGGCAAAATTAATCTGAGGTTTGTCTATCGCGATCAAAATATCGAACTAATGAATGCTTTCCTTACGAATGGAACAAAATCAATACCTAAGCTCATTCAGCTAGATGAACACTATAACGTAACAGGTATTTGGGGACCAAGACCAACGACCGCTCAGGAACTTGTAAAAACGCTAAAAGCAAATCCTTTAACAGCAGAAAGTTATTCAACTGAATTGCATAGTTGGTATGCCAAAGACAAACAAGTTTCGATGGAAAAAGAAATACTCAAATTGCTCCAAAGGGCTAATAGCACTTGTACAAATTGCACAATATAAAAACAAAACAATGGAACAACGATTTCCCCTCCCTCCGTTTACAAAAAAGACGGCTATTCAGAAAATACAAATGGCTGAAGATGCATGGAATAGTAAGGACCCTGAAAGCGTATCCAAAGCATATACCATTAATAGTGAATGGCGGAATAGAAATGAATTTATAAATGGCAGAGATGAAATCGTTTCTTTTCTGCAAACAAAATGGGAAAGAGAGTTAAACTATACGTTGAAAAAAGAATACTGGGCTCATACGGACAACCGAATAGCAGTCCGGTTTGAGTATGAATACCACGACATGTCAGGGCAATGGTTTCGTGCCTATGGCAATGAGAATTGGGAGTTCGATGAAAACGGTTATATGGCCAAAAGATTTGCCAGCATAAATGATATAAGTATTGATGAGACGGAAAGAAAGTTCAGGTAATAAAACAATCAAAATGGATAATAATAAAATTTTAGCAAGCGATAACGCTGTTAAGGAATCTGTAGTCATACCTGATGAATGTGGCGATACACTTTGGGATGATGTCTTGAAACAAGAAGCAATAGTTTTAAGTATCCATGATTCCATAGAAAAGAAGTACCCGGAAAAAAATGATGTTGATTATATAAAGGAACATTAACAAACAATGGAAATGGCCGAATAGTATTTCCTCAGGTACAAGTGTGTGACACAACGATGTTGAGAAAAGAACAACATGTATAAAACCACCACAATCATTTTTACAAATTGCACTGAACATTGAAACGTCTTGCCGTCGATGAAGCATATGTCAATAAAGAGGACCCATGCATTGAACCGTTGCACGATGGCGACAAAAAACACAAACGATTATGGCAAAGAATTTTGCAGCACTTGCCTTTACTGATGGGGTAAAAGCAATACAAGAAAAATTAGGCAGCCGGCCTAATTATGCCCGGATGGAAAGGGAAACATACACAGATGGACTAACCGAGAACGAAGTTATATTTATAGCTGAGCGGGATAGTTTCTATATGGCAAGCATTGGAGAAAATGAGTTCCCATATATACAACATCGCGGCGGCCCAAAAGGGTTTATAAAAGTATTGGATAAGGACAGGATTGGTTTTATTGATTTTAAAGGCAATATGCAATACATCTCGGTTGGAAATATTGGAACCAACAACAATGTTGCCTTAATAATGGTAGACTATCCATCAAGAGCCCGGCTAAAGATTTTGGCAAGGGCTGAAATAGTTGAATTAAACGACGATCCTTCATTATTCCAATTGCTCGATTTGGCAGATTACAAATTTCGTCCGGAGCGCATGATGGTACTGCATATAGAGGCATATGACTGGAACTGTCCCCAACACATAACGCCAAGGTATACCCTTACCGATATTGAAGCTGCGTTTAGCAGCCAAAGAAGCCTGATTGCAAAATTGGAAGCAGAGGTGAAAGATTTAAAAACAACAATAAAAGCGCTTCAATAATATTTGTAACCCTTACTTTTAATCCACAAAAGCACAAACACTCATGTTAGCCGAAACTTTAGTAACCTTATTCACAAGAGATCTCAATAAATTAAAGTCCGAAATCATGCTGTATAACAACGAACAGCATATTTAGTTGGTCCAGGAAAACATAACAAATTCTGCGAGCAACCTCACTTTACATTTGGTTGGAAATATTAATCATTTTATTGGGAAAGTGCTGGGTAATGTAAACTATGAAAGACAAAGAGATCTTGAATTTTCTTTGAAAAATGTTCCCAGAAATGAGTTGATTGAAATGATAGATGAAACCATTGCCATCATTTCCAAAGTGCTGCCATCACTAAATGATGAACAAATAAATAGTGATTACCCGCTAATCGTATTTAAAGAAAAAATGTCTACAGAATATTTCCTGATACACCTGGCTACTCATTTAGGATATCATCTTGGGCAAATTAATTATCACAGAAGACTTTTGGATAAGTCATAAAAATAATTCTAACAAAAAAAGAAAATGAATAAGCAACTAAAAAGAGTAGTAATAACTGGCATGGGCGCCATAACACCATTGGGCAATTCGATTGATGAATTTTGGAAAAACATAGTAGCAGGTCAAAGTGGTATTGATATGATAACAAGATTTGACACCACACATTTTAAAACAAAATTCGCAGCAGAGGTAAAAGGATTTCATGCAGCGGATTATTTTGAAAAAAATGAAGCCAGAAAATATGACTTATTTACACAGTATGCAGTAGCATCTGCCGAACAAGCGATCAAACATGCAGGAATTGATTTTGAAAAACTAAACAAAAATAAAATAGGCGTTATCTGGGGTTCTGGCAATGGTGGCATACAGACATTTCAAGACCAGGTGGAGGAGTTTATTAAAGGCAACAAAGTGCCGAGATTTAATCCTTACTTCATTCCAAAAATAATTGCTGACATTCCCTCAGGCGTTATATCTATTCGCCACGGACTAAGAGGATTGAACTTTTCTACCATTTCAGCATGTGCATCTTCCACAACCGCTATAATTGATGCTTACAACTATATAAGATTGGGGAAGGCGGATATGATCATTACAGGAGGTTCGGA
>JANMZN010000343.1:0-2352 GCA_031383285.1 Segetibacter sp. | reverse complement strand
ATCGCTTTTGCCAAAGAAAATTATGCTTTCCAATTCGATATTGTGTTTTACGATGTAACCACGCTTTACTTCGAAACTTTTGAAGAAGACGAGCTGCGAAAGAACGGATTTTCAAAAGACAATAAATCTCAACAGCCACAAATACTGATTGCACTGATGGTAAGCAAAGAAGGTTTCCCTATTGCTTATGAAGTGTTTTCTGGCAACACATTTGAAGGGCACACAATCATCCCTGTGGTGAAGCAATTTATTAAAGCCAATAATGTAAAGGAATTTACAGTAGTTGCCGATGCTGCTATGATTAGCACAGAGAATGTAGAGCAATTAATCCAAAACAATATCAACTATATCGTTGGAGCAAGGCTTGGCAATATTTCCTCCGTCCTGCTTGAAAATATTGATAAAAACATCAGCAGAGAAGATGGTAAAAGCATCCGGTTAAAAACAGATAACGGCTATCTGATCTGTAGTTATTCTTCGGTGCGGTACCGCAAGGATTTATATGAAATGAATAAACAAATTGAAAAGGCAAAGCAGGTGGTTGAAAAACCATCTAAGCGCAAAAAAATAAAGTTTACCAAAACCAATAATCATCAATTAGAAATCAACGAAGTGCTTATTGAGAAAACAAAGAAGCTACTTGGTATAAAAGGTTATTATACCAATTTGGAAGCATCTGTTGCAGACAATAAAATGATCATAGAACGTTACCACGAACTCTATAGAATAGAACAAGCGTTCAGAATATCGAAAAGCGACCTACAAACCAGGCCGATTTTCCATTTCAAAGAGCAACCCATAAAACTACACATCCTGATATGCTTTATGGCATTGGTAATATCAAAGCATATTGAGTTAAAAGCAGGCGTCTCGGTAAGAAAATTCTTGGATGAGTCAAAGAAGATTATCGACGGGCAGATATTAAATGAAATGACCAAAAAAATCGTAACCGTAAAGGCAGAGCCAACCGATAAAATGAAGGATATTATCCAAAAATTATTGCCACCGCACTAAAAGGGACAAGTCGGGACAATATGTACTTAGATGAAGGGATACATTGCAGCTATTTTTATTCCTGCTCTTCCCAATTTTGACGATACATGCAAATACAATTCTGCAGACATTGGTTGGATTTTGGTGGCCACTGCGCTTGTTTTTCTCATGACACCCGGACTTGCATTTTTCTATGGGGGTATGGTACATCGCAAGAATGTAATTTCTACGATGATTAAAAGTGTAGTAGCAGCAGGTATTGTTAGTATTTTATGGGTAACTGTCGTTTACAGCCTGTGTTTTGGTGAAAGTTTTCATGGATTTATTGGCAACCCTATGACACACCTGTTTTTTAAAGGCGTTGCTTCCGGTGCTCCTTGGCGTTTAGCACCCACTATCCCGTTAACGCTTTTTGCTTTGTTTCAGCTCATGTTTGCCATTATTACCCCTGGGCTTGTAGTGGGTGCAGTGGCAGAAAGAATCCGTTTTACTTCTTACATTCTTTTCATTGCTTTATTCAGCTTGTTGGTTTATGCGCCTATTGCACATTGGACCTGGCATCCTGAAGGATTTTTGTTTAAAATGGGTGCACTTGATTTTGCAGGTGGTACGGTTGTTCATATTTCTGCTGGTTGTGCTGCATTAGCTGGAGCTTTGGTATTAAAACGCCGTAAGTCACACCTCGACAACAAGGAAATTCCACCTGCCAATATTCCTTACGTGTTGATTGGTACAGGATTGCTTTGGTTTGGATGGTTTGGATTTAATGCAGGTTCTGCATTGGGTGCTAATAGCCTCAGTGTGTCTGCATTTGCTACTACCAATACTGCAGCGGCGGCAGGCGGATTGGCATGGATGTTTTTTGATGTAATGAAAGGGAAAAAGCCATCCGTTTTGGGTTTTTGTATTGGGGCAGTAATAGGTTTGGTGGCAATTACTCCCGGGGCTGGTTATGTGGCTATTCCGCAAAGTATTTTCATTGGGGTTGTAGCTGCCATTATTTCAAATGTTGCTTGTTATTACAAATCCAAATCAAAACTGGATGATACATTGGATGTTTTTCCTTGTCATGGTATTGGTGGAATGGTTGGAATGGTGATGACAGGTATTTTTGCCAGTAAGATAGTAAACACTGCGGGCAATGATGGATTGTTTTATGGAAATGCTGCCTTCCTTTTTACTCAACTAAAAGCATTGGCAATAGTAGTAGGATATAGCTTTACGGTTTCCTTCCTTATTTTTAAAGTCATCAACATTATACAACCAATCAGAGTAAGTGATGCCGAGGAAGAAGAAGGATTGGATGCAAGTCAGCACAATGAAAAATACTACCAGGGTACTTTATTGGTAAAGACGAAT
>JANMZN010000333.1:0-2336 GCA_031383285.1 Segetibacter sp. | reverse complement strand
AATGCAGAAAGTAAAGCTGATTTTATTCATAAAATGAAAATAGCTGCAAAAGAGGCTGAAGAATCCCAATATTGGTTATGGTTATGTGAACATTCCGAGGGTTATGCTGATTGTTCGCTGCTTCTGAATAAGATAGAAGAGATAAATAAAATTCTTGGTAAGATTTTATCTTCTTCTAAAATGAATTATAAAAATATAATTAAACTTTGAAAGATTTGAAACTTGCTTTATTGAGCTATTTTCAAATTGTTTCATTTTCAAATTGAACACCTATGTTTAAAAAAATATTGATAGCCAATAGGGGAGAAATTGCACTTCGTGTAATTCGTACGTGTAGAGAGATGGGCATTAAAACAGTGGCAGTGTATTCTACAGCCGACAAGGATAGTTTGCATGTAAAATTTGCGGACGAAGCTGTATGTATCGGAAAGCCCCAAAGCAGCGAATCTTACCTAAACATTCCACATATCATGGCCGCGGCCGAGATTACCAATGCCGATGGTATTCATCCAGGATATGGTTTCTTAGCAGAGAATGCAAAATTTTCTCAAATATGTCACGACTATGGAATTAAGTTTATAGGCCCCACCCCTGAGATGATTAGCAAAATGGGTGATAAAATCACGGCCAAAGAGACAATGATTAAGGCGGGTGTTCCTGTAGTGCCAGGAGGAGAGGGATTGTTGGAAAGTGTGGAGGAAGCAAAAAAGCTTGCCGTAGAGGTTGGTTATCCTGTTATTCTCAAAGCTACTGCTGGTGGTGGTGGCAAAGGAATGAGGGTGGTGTTTGCGGAAAGCGAAATTGAGAAAGCATACACATCTGCACGTGCAGAAGCCGCTGCTTCGTTTAAAAATGATGGCGTTTACATGGAGAAATATGTTGAAGAGCCAAGGCATATAGAAATTCAAATTGCGGGTGACCAATTTGGTACGGTGTGCCATCTTAGCGAAAGAGATTGTAGTATTCAACGTCGTCACCAGAAATTAGTGGAAGAAAGCCCGTCGCCATTTATGACTCCTGATCTTCGCAAGCGAATGGGTGAAGCCGCTATCTTGGCCGGAACGTGTATTAATTATGAAGGTGTAGGTACAGTAGAATTTTTGGTCGATAAGCATCGCAATTTCTACTTTATGGAAATGAATACAAGAATCCAGGTGGAACATTGTGTTACAGAAGAAGTCATCAGCTTCGATCTTATAAAAGAACAAATTAAAATAGCCGCAGGGATTGCCATTACAGGCAAAAATTACGAGCCAACAATGCATGCCATTGAATGTCGTATAAATGCTGAAGATCCATACAATGATTTTAGGCCTAGCCCAGGAAAAATAACTGTGCTTCATACACCGGGTGGTCACGGAGTAAGGGTTGATAGTCATGTATATGCAGGTTATACCATTCCTCCTTATTACGATTCTATGATTGGCAAACTCATTACTATTGCACAGACTCGTGAAGAAGCTATTAGTACCATGTACAGGGCACTAAGTGAATATGTTATTGAAGGTATAAAGACAACCATTCCTTTTCACCTTCAACTAATGCAGAATGAAGATTTCAAAAAGGGGAACTTTACAACAAAGTTTTTGGAAGGCTTTACAATGCAGTAACATTGGTAAATCTAAAATCTGGTTGTTCAATGATAATGAATAATGGAATTTTAGTGGATCTATTTTAAGTATCAATTTATTGAAATGATTTTGAAGGTCAATTTAAGTTGACTAGCTATAGAATTTTCAACATTTTTTATAGCCTATTAAATATTTGGACTCGAGTTTCAATACTGTGGTAGTAAATCAGTATCATACTAATTTTATCGCATATCTTAACAGGATTGTTCATTTTCATTGAGGTTTGCCCTGATTACAAATGGCATATCAACCTAATTCCAAGATTTTTTACAAATAAGAACGACATTTTATTTGATTATTTATTTTTTCAAAGCATTTCATGGTTGGATAGCGCTATAATTATTCATTTTAAAAAGAAATGCAGGTTGGAATTTGCCTTTAAAAATTAACCTTTCCACACCCTTGCCAAAGAATGTGTAAAACCTCAATTTGAGTGCTGAAAACCCCTTTATTTTTAGTACTTTCGCCCTCCTTCAATAAATACTTAAAAAGAAGGATTGTTACCCAAATATGGAACCAGAAATTTTAGAAGAAGCTTTTGATAATGCTGCCAATTATGGCGCCGATAGTATTCAAGTTTTGGAAGGTCTTGAAGCGGTAAGAAAAAGACCAGCTATGTATATTGGCGATGTAGGTGTAAAAGGATTGCATCACCTTGTATATGAAGTAGTTGACAATAGCATAGATGAAGCCCTTGCAGGTTAT
>JANMZN010000323.1:0-2120 GCA_031383285.1 Segetibacter sp. | reverse complement strand
AACCCATCTTTGAAAGATGATGTTCGTAGAAGAAACGACTCAGCCCTGAGGCAAAGTGATAAGGAGCAAAATGGGTTAGGCTAGCGAATGGTGCAGTTAACAAAAGGTGGCCACCTGGCTTTAATAATCTATTCATTTCTGATAGTGCAGCTACAGGGTCAGGCACATGTTCAAGTACTTCTGTACACATGATCGCATCAAAACTTGCATCGGGGCGGGGTATTGAAGTAATGTCGCTTACAATATCAAGTTTTGAGTTATCCCACGTGCCTGTTTGCAAGCCAACTTCACCAGTACCTTCATATTGAGCAAAATCCTGCGCTACATAGTTTAAATGTTCGCAAAATTTTTTGAACTGACTCTCTCCTGCACCGGCATCCAAAATAGTAGAGCCTTTAGGGATTTTTAATAAAGTTTTTTCTATCCATTGTACTCTATATGATTCGTTGGTTGTCCCTACTTTGAACATATTACTAGAATTAAATTGTTGTGCTTTTATTATTTAGAAATTACTTCATTCCAATGAAATGAAATTTTCGAATAATTGATATTGGTTTGATTTTATTATGGCTCTAAAATAATACTATCATTTTCTAATGAAAATTTGTATTCCGGCATTTTCTCCTCAATAAACAATTTCAGTTTATCTATCTGAGGATAATCATTTGTTCCATTAAACAACCGTGCATCATCAATGACAATTACATGTTTAAATGGCGAAGAAAATATTGAATTTAGCTCCTCATAAACCGGACACTCTAATTCTCCTTTTGCAGTAAGGCCTCCTGAATAATGCCCGTCCAGCCAAAAAAGAGCTGGGCTTTTTAGTTTTGGAACCAATTCTTTTAATACCTGACCACTATCGCCATTCAATAGCTGAATTTTATTGTTGTTACTAAATCTTAGTTTAGCCTTTTGATAATAAAAATCACTGAGTTCTATTGAGTGTAAAGCTTCGAAATTGAGAGCAAGAGCAAATAAAGTATCACCTAAATAAGTGCCTGTTTCGATCAGCGTTTTTAGATCGTATTTTTTTTGCAAGTTAATTAATGCAAGGTGTTTTGAATAGTTGGAAACAGGTAATTTTTTTCCATTTTTTTCCCATAACTCATGTTCCTTCTTAAAAAAATTGGAATAAAAATTTCTTTCAATTTTAGAAGGGAGCATTGATAGTATTTTTCGCCAGTGACTTTTCATTTTTTTATTTTTTTAAACCAAAAACATCCGCAGCCATATTGCTGTTGAGCAACTAAAGACACATCCGCATTTTCAATTAGTCCTCCTTTATCAGGAATTAAAGTGAACTCTATTAGTTGTAGTGGATCAAAATATTTTATTACCTGTTCATAACTATAAATTCTATGGGCATTGTATTCTATTCGTGAATTGCCAACCGGTGTTACAAATAACAAGTCGCCACCTGGCTTAACTATTCTTTTTAATTCTTGAATTGCTTTTATGTCACCTTGTGGATCTATTGGATCACCATATCTACCTAGACCTATGTGTTCTATAGTGTGCATACACGAAATGGAAGATTGAGAATTGTCTTCAAATGGTAGGTTATTGAGGTCTGCAAAATTGGATTCCAAACCTGATAAATTCAAATCTGCTGGACGGTAATCATAAAATTTAATTGGTAAAAAAGCAGATACTATCGTACTAAAGCTAAGGATTGATGAAAAATCAATATGGCATTCAGGTCTGGTTTTGGCTAAGATTCGGGCAGCCCATGCAGGATGATAAGTATAGTGCTGGTCAAAAGGGGTGGTTTTCAATTTATCTGCCATGCATGGATAAATATCTTTCAAATCAACCGAAAACCTCCCATCATTCAGGCTTTTAAACTTATTGTATTCCGCAAAAAACTCAAAAAACCGGACTACCTTTTTAGGAAATCGGATTAAAATGTCTTTAGCTAATTGAATGAAATAATGCTTTAAATACACTGCTGACAAAAATTTGTCAAATAAAAGCAATTATTAATAAAAAAGCAGGCATTGCTGCCTGCTTCTATAAACAAAATGAAGATTTTATTATAAATGAGCCAATATTTTTTTATCTAAAACGGATTTTGGAACCGCTCCTATTTGCTTGTCCACTACTTTGCCATCTTTTAT
>JANMZN010000321.1:0-8656 GCA_031383285.1 Segetibacter sp. | reverse complement strand
ACCGAACGCGAAGAAACATTTATACAACTATCCTGTTCCGACCTTACCTACAAAGAAATAGCGATTGAAATGAAAGTTAGTATCCGAACCGTTGACAGCTACCGCGATAGTGTGTTCGATAAGCTACAAGTAAAATCGAGGAGCGGCTTGGTCACTTTTGCCTTCAAGCACCGGTTGGTAATGGTGTAAGAAAATACGACAACGGTTGTGTCCCCCTCCAAAGGTTGTGTCCCCGCAACCTTTTCCCTTACAACTTTTTTTTCACAAAAACAATCCGTGTTTTTCCCGCAAATCGTGGGAAAAATACCCATTGTCTGGCATTGCCAATTGATGCAGTTTCGCAGCGCAATTATCAAAGCCTATTTGCAATACATTTTTTTAAAAATTTAAAAAACAGTCTACTATGGTAAAAATCAGATCAGACCCCAAGCGCCTTTGGGCAACTACAGACAGGGCCAATGAATGCATTAAAAAAAGCCCACCGCCTGCGCCTTGCAAGTACAGCGCTCTTGGCAAACAATGATTGAAAAAAATAAACACTAAAAATCTAAAAACAACAACAAAATGGCAATTGAAAATTTAATCAGCCTGCAGTTTACCGATGCTGAATTGCTGATCATAGACGAAGCCCTCACCAAACTAGAGGACGTAATAAAACCTAAAGACGTACAAATGACCCCCGAAGAAAGGCAGCAGTACGGAAGGCTAGGAAACGAAACCGAAGGATGGACCCTTACCGTACGAGAAGATTGTACGGTAAACAGTGTATGCATTCCTGCATTTGTAGATGTAGCGGAGTGGGACCGCGATATAGTAGCCCGCAAACTACTCATGCCCCGCCTTGCACGCATGGCCGCCATTAACCAAATGGTAGAGGATACAGGCCGCTTGTTGGGTTACGATATTTTTCTGACCACACAGGCTGTGTATAGAAATGCCCGTTTTCTGGCAGGGCAAAATGTACCGGGTAGCAGCAGCTATTACGAAAAATGGAAAGTACAATTTCCGGGAACAACCAGGCTAAAAACCCCACCTGCTACCCCACCACCTGCGGCAAACAGTGGAGGAACTGGAACGGGTGGTTAATTAGTTGCATATATTCAGTGGGAAAAATGAAGCAAAAAAGTTTCTTTTTCAGACTGAAAGTGGGAAAACTGAACCCATTTAGGGCGTTCGGAACGGCCTCGACCCCGTCTCGAACGGCCTCGAGGCTCTCTTTTACGGCCTCGAGGCTGTCTCGGACGGCCTGGTAACCCGTTCAGAACGGCCTCGAGGGTGTCTCGAACGGCCTCTAGGGTCTCTTTTACAGCCTCGAGGCTGTCTTTTACGGCCTGGTAACCCGTTCGGAACGGCCTCGAAGGCGTCTCGAACGGCCTCAAAGAAGTGAAAAACTCATGGAAGGATTTTGTATATATGAATAGCCGGGGGTGGGGGGTGCGACAAGGCTGAAAGTGCCGGAGTGAAAAATTAAAAAGCGGAGGTTAATGCGTAAATAGCAACCTCCGCTTTGTTTTTTACAACATTTTATGTCACACTAAAAAGCATTCTACTTAATTCAAGCATACCTCACTTTGCCAGCAACACCATGCTATTTTTAGCACATTGTAAGGCACTCAAAGCCCGACACAAAGCCAACTTTTAAAAGATTAAAAAATTCTAAAACCCAGCCTATCCACCTCCCAATTGGCGGAAGCTAAAAAGCTTGTCATATACAATTGCAACAAAGAGGCTTTAAAAACATAACTTAGCCACCAAACAAATAAAAGAAATTAGTAAATGTCTGAAGACCAAAAGAAACAACTGGAACAACAACTTTGGAACATTGCCAATACGCTAAGAGGCAAAATGAATGCGGACGAGTTTCGTGACTACATTTTGGGCTTTATTTTCTATAAATACCTTAGCGAGAAAATGAACATTTTCGCAGACGAAATATTGAAACAAGACAATGTTAGGTTTCGGGACATAACGCCAAAGACAGCCGACGGTGCAGCATTTATTGAAGCCATCAAAGAAGAAGCACTTGAAAAATTAGGATACTTTTTAAGACCCGAAGAATTGTTCACCGAAGTTGCTAAAAGAGGCAAAGGCGAGAATGGTGATGATGTAGATAAATTTGACGAAAGTAAAACCAATTTTATTTTAGAGGACTTACAAAAAATCCTTATCAACATCCAGTTGAGTACAATGGGTACAGACAGCGAAGAAGATTTTGACAATCTGTTTGAGGATATGGATTTGAACAGTACCAAACTTGGTAAAACTCCACAAGCAAGAAATGAAATTATTGCAAAGGTGCTATCGCACCTTGACAAAATTGATTTCAATTTGGAGCAAACCGAATTAGATGTATTGGGCGATGCTTACGAATACCTTATTGGACAGTTTGCCAGCGGTGCAGGAAAAAAAGCAGGTGAGTTTTATACTCCGCAGCAGGTGAGTACAATTTTGGCTATGATTGTAACTACAGGTAAAACAAAACTAAAATCGGCTTATGACCCAACATCTGGTTCAGGTTCTCTGTTATTACGTATTGCCCGACAGGTTAAAGATGTAAATAAGTTTTACGGACAAGAAATGAACCGAACCACTTATAACCTTTGCCGAATGAATATGATTTTGCATGGGGTTCATTATCGCAAATTTGACATTAAACAAGAAGATACTTTAGAGCATCCGCAGCATTTAGGCTTAACATTTGAAGCAATTGTATCCAATCCACCATTTTCGGCAGAGTGGAGTGCAAACCCATTGTTTACAAGCGATGACCGTTTTAGCCAATACGGAAAATTAGCACCGAGCAGTAAAGCCGATTATGCTTTTGTGCAACATATGATTCACCATTTGGCTGAAAATGGAACAATGGCAATTGTACTACCTCACGGTGCATTATTTAGAAGCGGAGCAGAACAACACATTCGTAAATACTTAATTGAAGACCGAAATTATTTAGATGCTGTAATTGGTTTACCAGCAAACTTATTTTACGGAACGCCAATTCCTACTTGTATTATGGTTTTCAAAAAGTGTAAAGAAAATCCAAACGATGTTTTGTTTATTAATGCAGCCGAGCATTTTGAAAGAGGTACACAAAACACATTGCGACAGGAGGATATTGATCGCATTGTTACTACTTACAGAGAACGTAAACAAATTGATAGGTATAGTAGTTTGGCAACACTTGATTTTATTGCCGAAAACGAATACAATTTGAATATTCCTCGTTATGTAAATACATTCGAGGAACAAGAAAATATTGACATTCCTTCTGTTGCAAAACAATTGCGAAGCCTTGAAAAAGAGATGAAAAATACAGATGCTGAACTAACCGCATTTTGTAAGGAACTTAAAATAGACACACCTTTTTAATAATGGAAAAACAACAAAGCAAAAATCCGCTTATTCGATTTCCAGAGTTTAAAGATGCTTGGAAACATAAACGCCTGAATGAACTTTTAAGCGAAGCAAAAAAGCGAAACGAAGATTTGAAATATGGCAAGGACGAAGTGCTTTCTGTTTCGGGCGAATTGGGTATTGTAAACCAAATTGAGCATTTAGGAAGAAGTTATGCCGGTGT
Source organism: Segetibacter sp. (assembly GCA_031383285.1). Lineage (GTDB taxonomy): Bacteria > Bacteroidota > Bacteroidia > Chitinophagales > Chitinophagaceae > Segetibacter. The sequence continues at coordinate 5,079 of JANMZN010000321.1, read as the reverse complement.
TTCAGTTCACCAATACCACGTTGTAGAAGTTGGCGACATTGTTTATACTAAAAGCCCACTGAAAGCAAATCCTTTTGGGATTATAAAACTCAACAAAGGCAAAGCAGGAATTGTATCTACGCTTTATGCCGTTTACAAGGTAAATCAGCAAACGGCTTACGGACCTTTTATTGATTACTACTTTTCGTTAGATGCTAATACTAACCGCTATTTGCGTCCATTGGTAAAGAAGGGTGCAAAAAATGATATGAAGATTAACAACGCTTATGTGTTGCACGACAGAATATTTGCACCAACTATTCCCGAACAAAAGCGCATTGCCTCTTTCTTTACCGTTTTAGACAAGAAAATTGCTGAACTCAAAAAAAAGAAAAACCTTTTGGAGCAATACAAAAAAGGCGTAATGCAACAACTGTTTTCGCAAGATTTGAGATTTAAAGATGAGAATGGAAAGGAGTTTCCGAAATGGGAAAAGAAAAAGCTTGGTGAAATATTTTCAATTTTTAACGGATATGCTTTTGCAAGTGAAGATTCTGTAACAGAAGGAATTCTTTGGGTAAAAATTGCTGACGTTGGTATTCAAGAAATGAAAAAGGATAATTTATCTTTCCTGCCTAATGAATATTTAGAACAACATAAAAAATTTATTCTAAAAAAGGGAGATTATGCAATTGCACTAACTCGCCCAATACTAAGTGGAGAACTTAAAATAGCAGTAATTGATGATTTCTTTGATAATTCATTATTAAATCAAAGGGTTGGTAAAATTGTGAGTGAGAACAATACAACTTTTGTGTATTATATGCTTCAATTATCTTGGTTAATAAAAGCTATTGAAAACAATATTGCAGGAACTGACCCGCCTAATTTATCTCCCAAAGAAATTGATTTCCTAAAAATATCTATTCCACAGAAAAAAGAACAAGACAAAATTGCAAAGTTCCTATCGTCCCTTGATGAAAAAATTAATCAAACACAACTACAAATAGAAAAAATGGAGGTTTGGATAAAGGGATTGTTGCAAAAAATGTTTGTGTAAAAAACTATAGTTATGAAATCTAACATGCAGCAGCTTTTGCTTGAGACTGAGAACATTCTCCACCTAAACATGGAAACTCAAAAGAAAAAAGGTGAAAAGTTTAATGTCTTTAGTATTTTAAAAATGGAGACTAAAGAAAATGGTACCCATTCGGCTTTTCTGAAAGAGCTATTAGACCCTAATGGTACTCATCTTCAGGGAAACACTTTTCTGAAACTATTTCTTGAAACTATTCATTGCGACACCATAAACCTCAGAACTGCTAAAGTAAAGACAGAACACTACATTGGTGTGAGGAATGATGCTGCCAAAACCGGAGGTAGGGTTGATATTTACATATGGGATGAGCGCAACTGCATCACCATTGAAAATAAAATAAATGCTCCTGATTTGAATGCACAGATAGAACGGTATTGCAATCACAAAAAAGGAAACAACCGGGTTTACTATTTAACGCTGTTTGGTAGTGAGCCAACAGCGGAAAGTAAAGGCTCATTAGAACCCGGAAAGGATTTTTATATTATTTCTTATCAGAAAGACATCGTTCAATGGCTTACCAAATGTTTGGAAGCATTTACTGATGCCACTATTATAAGGGAGTCCATTAAGCAATACATAATTTTAATACAAAAACTAACATTTAAAATGCCAACCGAAGAAGAAAAGGACCTTGATGTACTGATGCTTAATCACTTCAATGAAGCTTCGCATATAAGTGCCAATTTTCAAAAAGCAAAAGAACGTTTAACCGAAGAAATAAGGATAGCAGTATTTGAGCGACTAAAGCTGCAATTCGGCGACGAGTTTAACATCTACTTGGGTGAACGTGATACCCGTTATAGGGATTCGCCAATTTGGCTGAAGTACAAGGCACATGATGATCGTGAACTCTTTTTTGGTGTTGAATCGTTTAGTCCACTGGCAACAGAAGAAATGTATGTTGGTGTTTTTAGCTTGGATGGTAAAGCAACAGACTATGCTAAAAATGAATACTCGGAAGTGCCACACTGGCCGGTTTACTATAATCTGGAAAACGATAACCCAGAAGAAGGCATATCACTGGCAGACAGTGCGACTCTTCAAAAACTGAACAGTGACGAGGCTTATAGAAAATGGCTTATTGACAAGATACTGTCTGAGGTAGAAAAGATCATTTCAAAGCACAGGATACCGCTTTTATCATTTTTGAATAATAAGACAGTAAGTGGCTAAACAATCCGAACAAATATTAGAAGAACAATTAATTGCCCAGTTACAAAAATTGGGATATGGCTACATAGTAATAAGTGGTGATAAAGACTTATTGCTCAACCTTAAAGGGCAATTGGAAGAACACAGTCAATCAGTCTCGGTCAAAAAAGGTAATGAACTAATAACCCAAAACGAAACGTGGAAAAAGGGGTTGTTACAAAAAATGTTTGTGTAAAACAAGAAAAAATTTGAAAAATGATTACACAATTCAAAATAGATATTACATTTGCAATAACAGTACTCGCCACGCTACAGTTCGAAAGGACAGCGTACCAGGGCGGGTCTTTTGCTTTTATAGGGTTTCATAGAAATAGTAATACACCTCCTATGCATCTTCTGACTATTCAGAAAGCACACTTAGGGGGTCTTTTCTTTTAAATACTTATTTAGCTTATGATTTACGATAAAGAAACACTTACTATTGAACAACACATTCAACAACTTCGAGATAGAGGTTTGGTAATTGCAGATGAAGAACTGGCAAAACACTATCTGGAACACGTAAGTTATTACAGGCTGGCAGGATATTGGTGGCCAATGCAAAGTGATAAAGCAAGCCACTTGTTTAAAGAAAACAGCAAATTTGAAGATGTAATTTCATTGTATAATTTTGACAGAGAACTAAGGATTTTATTGTTCGATGTAATTGAGAAAATAGAAATTAGTTTAAGAACAAAACTTATCTACCACCTTTCACACGAATTCGATCCTTGGTGGTTTCAAAATACTACAATATTTCAAGATATAGGGGCATTGATAGAAACTTTGGCAAGTATAAAAGAAGAGGTTGACCGTTCCAGAGATATTTTCATTAAAGAGCATAAGAAGAAATATAAAGATGATTTGCGATTTCCACCAGCTTGGAAAACATTAGAGCTTACAAGTTTTGGTTCACTATCAAAATTGTATGGAAATTTAAAAAACAACATACAATCAAAAGACATTATTGCTGCGGAGTTAGGAGCTGTAAACCATACCTATTTGCCAAGTTGGCTTCAATCAATTGCTCAAATTAGAAATTATTGTGCCCATCATAGTAGGCTTTGGAATAAAAATTTACCTGGCACACCCAAACTATTATCTAAACCTCCGTATAGGTGGATCATTGATGTGCCCAGCGATACATCAAAACTATATATGCATCTCTGCATCATGAGGTATTTGGTTAACATTGTTGCCCCTGAAAATTCTTTTTCTACAAAACTTCAAGATTTATTAAATAAATACCCCTCTGTTGATCCAAATGCTTTGGGCATGAAACCAAATTGGCAAAACGAACCGCTTTGGAAATAACTATGAGTAGACAATCTGAACAAATATTAGAAGAACAACTCATTGCCCAATTACAAAAATTGGGTTACGGCTATATAGTTATCAATAGCGAAAAAGATTTGCTTCTAAACCTTAAAGGGCAATTGGAAAAACACAATCAATCTGCCCTAACTAAAACAGGCAATGCACAGTTTACCCAAACAGAATTTGAACGAGTTTTAAATATTTTAAGTAAAGGTTCTGTTTTTGAAAAAGGCAAAACATTAAGACAAAAGCAACACATTGCTAGGGATAATGGCGACAACCTTTATTTTGAGTTTTTGAATATTGAACATTGGTGTCAAAATCAATATCAAGTAACCAACCAAGTAAGCCAAGAAGGAAAATTCAAAAACCGATATGATGTAACCATTCTTATAAATGGTTTGCCTTTGGTACAAATAGAACTGAAACGCAGAGGTTTAGAACTCAAAGAAGCATTCAATCAAATCAACCGTTATCAGCGACATTCGTTTGGTGCTAATTCTGCTTTGTTTCAGTATGTACAAATCTTCATTATCAGCAATGGCGTAAATACAAAGTATTACGCCAACAACAGAAACCAAAGTTTCAAACAAACATTCTATTGGACAGATGTAGAAAACAAACGACTTTCCAATATTCTGAATGGCTTTACTGATACGTTTTTAGAGCCTTGCCATTTGAGCAAAATGATTTGTAAATATATCGTGCTCAACGAAGCCTATAAAATCCCAATGGTGCTTCGTCCTTATCAATTTTATGCAGTTGAAGCTTTAATAGAAAGAGTAAAAAACTCCACCAAGAACGGTTATATATGGCATACCACAGGATCGGGTAAAACCCTAACCAGTTTTAAAGCCAGTCAAATTTTGATGGCATTGCCACAAGTGCATAAAGTGGTTTTTGTGGTGGATAGAAAAGATTTGGATTATCAAACCACCAAAGAATTTAACAGCTTTCAGGAAGGTTGTATTGACGGAACAGACAATACACAAAACTTAGTAAAGCAATTTACAGGCACCTACGTGGATAAGAAAGGAGAAGCCAAAAACTCAAAACTGATTGTTACCACTATTCAAAAGCTCAATACAGCAATTAGTAAATTGAAGTATGAGGCAAAAATGGATGAACTAAAAGACAAGCGTATCATTTTCATTTTTGACGAGTGTCACCGAAGCCAGTTTGGTGATACACACAAACGTATAAAAGCCTTTTTCAGCAATGCTCAAATGTTTGGTTTTACAGGCACACCCATATTTGCCGACAATGCAGCAAAAAACGAACACGGCAAACGAACCACCAAAGATTTGTTTGAAGACTGTTTGCACAAATACGTAATTACCGATGCCATCAGGGACGAAAATGTTTTGAAATTTTCAGTTGAATATGTTGGAAGATACAAACACAAAGACGGACGAGAAACCAATATTGATATAGAGGTTGAAGACATTGACACCAAAGAGTTGATGGAAGATGAAACCCGTTTAGAAAAAATA
>JANMZN010000290.1:0-1666 GCA_031383285.1 Segetibacter sp. | reverse complement strand
TTGTAGCCGGTGGTGCAGTTCGTACAAGCGGTCAGCTCTTTTAGTGAGCACCTGATAGGTATGCTGTGGCGTATTGTTCATTACGGTAAAAACCTTTTCTATAAATTCAAAAGGAACTGCATGATGAAACAGGTCGCTCATTGAATTCACAAAAACAACTTTAGGCTTTTTCCATAAATAAGGAACAGATAATGCATCTTCATGCATCCGCACTTCAAACCCATCTTTATATTTTTCAATGCCCATGGCTTCCAGCCTTCTTGTCATTACTTCGGCATAACAATACTTGCAGCCTGCTGAAATTTTATTGCAACCCGTTGTCGGATTCCATGTCATTTCTGTCCATTCTATGCTTGACTGTGCCATGGTTAAACTTTGTAATCTATTTTCATCTTTTTTTTATAAACGTTCTCATAAGTCACAAGCGGAGAAGTTCCAAAATATTCGACTTTCCCTTCTTTCTTCATTTGCTTAAGGCAATCAGCAGCATGACTTCCTATGTGACCTTCCTTGTAAACATACTCCAACAATTCAAAGTTATTTTTTATTTCTTTGCTTAGAACTTTATTTCTAACACTTTCTTTAAATTCCTCAATCTTGGTGAGTGGCTTATTTCCGAACAATGGTAGTTGAGACTTCTTGTTGTCGTTATCGATATCGAAATTGGCTTCACCGTTAGTTTCATTTCTTTTCCATGTAATTGATAAAAATTTATCTACGGCTCTTGGATGAGATGCTCCAAAAATAATTCCATGTATATTGGCACCTTTTTTCAATGAAAAAGGGTATAAATCAAGCTTAGTGTTAGATGGTAGTTTTTTTCTTAATTGAGTAATGATGTTTCGATGAATAAACTGGTATGGGTCTTTTTTTGCCTCTGACATATCAATGTCTAAGTGTATCTTAAATTCTTTACTATCTCCAAATCGCCAAAAGTAGGAAGCTGATACAAAATAAAGAAAGTCTGTTTGAGAAGATCTTTCTAACTCTAAGAAATATTTTTCAGAAAGAAACTTAATTCCATTTTGATCAAGATATACAAGACTCGGAAACTTTTTAATTAATGGTAAAAGTTTTGGGAATAAATCTTCAAAATTCTCGTTAAACAGATTAATCTCAATTGCCCGTTTTAAGTCTGCATTTTTGTTCAGATAATCTTCACATGCTTTTTGTAGAATCCCGAATTTATTTTGCTCTTTTTTATTTTGCTCCCATTCATTTAAGTAAACTTTTACTTTTACTTTTTTTTGGAAAATGTTCCCAATTTGCTGTTTGATCATATTTAATAATCGTATTGGACTACCTTCAATACCATTCTTATCATAGCCAGTTCCAGCAAAGAAGTCATAGATACAAATAGTATCGACGCCACTCATGACAAATGTTGGAATCCAGGCTTTGGCATAGTCTTCAAATATTTCGAGTTTAGCAATTGTTGTTTCATCAAAAGGGGACTCGTGTAAATCCTTGTAAGCCATATTTTATTTTTTTAAAATTAAGCAAATTAATCTTTTCAAAACAACCGCCCCTGTTCCCCCGGTCTTCTAAATTTTGAACAATCCAGCTCCAGCCGTTCGTGGTTCAGTCCATACTTATGCGTGTATTTTTTGTGTTGCATGGATACCATTTCTGCCAGGTTGCCGCTTCCTTTCATTCTGCGCCCCCA
>JANMZN010000244.1:0-5194 GCA_031383285.1 Segetibacter sp. | reverse complement strand
CAACTTATGCAGAAGCCTTGTACAAAATAGCAGCCAATCATACAACCAATCATTCAGTTTTTGCGTTGCAGGCAGCACAAAATTCAGGTTATCTTTTAATGAGAATTAAGCGAATAATTGGCAATACAGGAAAAAGGTCATTCAATTTTCAACAACAGTTGATTGCCGGTCTGTTTTTAATCCTATCTGTTTTTTCTTTCTTCATTATTCCGCAGAAAATAAGTGCAAATAAAACGCTGGTAGCTTCTGCAGCTATTAAGACCAATCATATTGAAGTAAGAAATGAATATCCCGCAAGCCGTTTTTTTTCAAATTCGATTCAATCAAGAGAAAAGGTTTTAAATACTTTAGTAGCTAAAGCTGAAAAGGAACGTGATAATGAAGCTGTAAGCAAATTGGTAAAAAAGAAGGAAAAAGAAGCCAATAATTTATTTAGCTATGTAGATGAAGATTTTACGGAAGTACCCAAACTTCAATTCATAACAACCAATAAAAAAGATCAACCACAAAAAATAGGTTCGCTGGAACAGCAATTGCTTCAAGATGTTAAGGTTGTATTGAAACAAGCTGGTGAAAGCAAAAAGCACATAGATGCCATCACGGTAAAAACCATGATGCTGGCAAGAATTAGGCAATTGCTGAATGAAAATTCCGATCCAAAAACTGAAAGTGCGATCAACGACCAAAAGAGACTTCAGTTGTTAGAAAAGAATATTGCAACAAATGTAATTACCAATGTAATGGCAAGCAGTGCAGGATCTGTACAAGAAGCTGATCAAATAGTAACCATACAATATACCATCCCAGAAGATGGTAGTGGCAATAGTTATGTTTTTGAATACATCATTCATCCAAATAATGAGGCGAAAGGAAAAATAAGTGAGAAAGACTTCATAAGCAAAGACACACTTGTATTGCCAAAAGGACCATCAAAAATCCAGCTTCCGATTATCAGAATATAAAATACTTTTTGCCAGGTATTATTACATGCTTCCTTCAGCATAATCTTTCAGGAAATCATATCTGTTGGTCAATTCGCCATCTTTTACAATTGTTGCCCTTTCAATAATATCGGATCCACCCTGCAACAAGTCGGGTAACACATATTTTATAAGCTGGTCTCCAAAATATAAACTGGCATCTCTGGGCAATTCATTTGGAAGGTTGCCTACTGCCATAACATCTACCCCATTTTTTTGGTAAGGATCTATCATTTGCCTGCTAACCGGATCTACACCATACACCGGATTTTCAATGGTACTATCGCCCATGTTGCAAGGAACGCCACCATTTGCGTCGTCGCTGATATCTGCAATGGTTTGAATTCTAAAATCTGATCTGAACATATCTTGCCATTCAAAAAGACGGGGTACATTTTTCTCCCAATAGGTTCCATTCATCAAAATATCTGTTTGCGACAAATAGGGTTTAAACAAGCAAACATAATCTGAAGGACGTGCATGAAAGTCGTCCCTATTATAAGATCCATCTCTTTTATGTTTGTATAAATTTCCACTTTTTAAATGGACATATACCGGGTAAGTAAATTCCCTTTGTAGGTATTCATCAGGTTCCACTTCAATGATGTCCAAAAGGTTCATTACCTCTAAAACCCCTTTTGCTACTCTCCCACTTCCGGTTACCGCAATTTTAAAATTAGGCAACTTTAGCTGAAAATATGTTTTGATCAGGTTATTATAATTTCCACAATCCGTTACCCTTCCTAGTAAATATTTACCCGTTCTTATTCCATAGGCCATTAGGCCATTGTGTGCACCAACAATGCCGGCAAAAAATCCAAATCCTAAAATCCGCTGGCCATCTTCATGTTCCAGACATTCATAGTCAATAATGGTTATTTTTTTGGCTATAAAAGCCTGCATGAGTTTTTGATTGTGTGCTTGTTTCTTTTTAGTGTGCGAAAAGAACATATAACGCTTGTTTGGAATTAATCGCTCAGCAGGAACTTCTTTTACACCCAATAACAAATCACAATTACTCAGGTCTTCTGTCAATTCAATTCCCTTTTTCAGGTATTCTACATCAGAAAAACATCGGGTGGTGCAGGGTTGCAGAAAAACCTTTACATCAGGATAATGTTTTTGCAAATATTGACATTGTTCTGGAGTAAGCGGTACACGATTATCTCTTGGAATTTTTTCTTCTCTTATTAATCCTATCCGAAACATTATAGCAAGCTTTGGCGGCGAAGATAATATGTTTGCTAATTGAATTTAGTGTTTATGGACAGGCACATGCAACGGAAATCTAGTGTTTCATAAAATCATCCCTATAATTGTTGGCTTACCTAAACAACTCAATAAAAAACGCTTTCATGTCTTCCCAAGACTTTTTGTCGGCTGCTTCATTGTAAGCTACGGGTATATTAAACTTCTTGCCCATTTCTGTTGCCATTGGATTGGTAAATGCATGTACGGCACTGTCGTAAGCTATAAAAGTATAATTGGCCCCAATAGAGTCCATGCCCTTTCTGAACGATGCCACTTCATCTTTGGAAACAAATGGATCTACTGCACCATGGCATACAAGTACTTTGGACTTCAACAGGTTTTTATCGGGCTGAACACCTGACAGATTTCCATGAAAACTAACTACTCCGGTAAGGTCTGCACCTTGTTTGGCAGCGTTCAAAACCACAAACCCACCAAAACAATATCCAATAGCAGCTATTTTATTCGTATCAACCATCGGGTTCTGTTTCAACAATTCTATAGCAGCATCTAACCTTGTTTTTGCTAAGCTGGGGTCTTTATAAAACGGCGTAGCCAAACCTCCCGCATCTGTGGGATTGTCGGCAGTTTTACCATTTCCATACATATCAACTGCAAATGCAACATAACCAAGTGCTGCTAATTGTCGTGCCCTGCTTTTTGCATAATCATTCATGCCCCACCATTCGTGTACTACTAAAATGGCCGGACGCTTATCTTTGTTATTTTCATCATATACAACAAAGCCATTCGCATTAATGGTATCGGCTTTATACGATACGTTTTCTTCTTTCAATTTAACCTGAACCGTTGTAGAATCTTTTGATGCATCGCCGGTAGATGACCCACCGCATGCAGGAAAAAGAAAAGTACCCAACACACAATATATAGCAAAAAAATAAACTCCTTTCATAACTATTTTATTTGTGGCAAAAGTAGGCTACTGCTATTGAAATTAGGACTAAAATATTGTTCAATTCTCTATAAAATTAGAATTATAACAGTAACAGCTATAGTAAAGGGAGCGAATTATAGTACCTTTGCGCAAAATTTATAGTATATATGATGACTTTCGAAGGGTTGGGGATTGACAGCAGACTAATCCAGGCAACCGATGAATTAGGTTTTGTAAATCCAACAGCCATACAAGAAAAGGCTATACCGGTCTTATTAAGTGGCACAACAGATTTTGTGGGATTGGCACAAACAGGAACAGGAAAAACAGCCGCTTTTGGTTTACCATTGTTACAATTGGTTTCTGTAGAACAGAAATTTCCACAGGCACTAATCGTTTGCCCAACCAGAGAGTTGTGTATGCAGATAGTGAAAGAAATTGAGCTTTTCAAGAAACATATGAAAGGTGTGCATGTAGTTGCCGTTTATGGCGGTACATCTATCAGTATGCAAATACGCGACTTGAAGCGTGGCGTGCAAATTGTTGTTGCCACACCAGGAAGGCTTATTGACCTAATTGAGCGCAAAGCAATTGACCTTGAGCAAATTAGCTATGTTGTGCTTGATGAGGCTGATGAAATGCTCAACATGGGCTTTAGAGATGATATTGAGTTTATTCTGAAGAATACGCCAAAACGTGAAAGCACCTGGTTGTTTAGTGCTACGATGCCTCCTGAAGTAAAGCAGGTGAGCAAGCGGTACATGAATAAGCCGGTAGAAGTAACAGTTGGAACAGCAAATACCGGTAATAAGAATATTGATCACCAATATTTCATTACCTCTGCGCAACACAGATACGAAACATTAAAGCGAATAATAGATTTTAATCCAGGCATGTATGGAATCATCTTTACCCGTACAAAGTTGGATGCCCAGCAAATAGCTGAAAAGCTGACCCGCGAAGGTTACGATATAGATGCCTTGCATGGCGATTTATCTCAGGCACAACGCGACACAGTAATGGGCCATTTCAGAGAGAGAAGTTTGCAATTGCTGATTGCTACAGATGTAGCTGCCCGTGGTATTGACGTAAAAGAAATTACACACGTTATCAATTTTGAATTGCCTGATGATCTGGAGGTGTACACGCACAGAAGTGGACGTACAGGAAGAGCCGGCAGTCAGGGTATTTCTTTGTCAATCGTTCATGCTAGAGAAACTTTTAAGTTAAAGCAGATAGAGAAAACAATTCAACAACCTTTTCACAGACTAGACATTCCAAGTGGTAAAGATGTTTGTCGCAAACAGTTTTTCTATTTTATGGATAAATTGTTGCAGACAGATGTGAGTCATGGTGACTATGAGACTTACATGCCCATGTTGGTTGAAAAATTTGCTGATGTATCCAAAGAAGAAGTACTGAAACGTTTAGTAGCAACTGAGTTTGATCGATTCATAAAGTATTATGAAAATGCCGCTGATTTGAATGCACGTACTGACCCTAGAAGCCGTGACCGCAATGTAGAAGTAGGAAGCAGAGACCAAACACGTAGAAGGGATACAGGTGGCAGAGAATTTACCGGCAATGGTAACTATGCACGTTTATTCGTCAATCTGGGAACAAAAGATGGTTTTTACAAAGCAAGTTTTCTTCAATTCGTTTTAGATATGAGCGATTTGAAAAAAGAAATGCTGGGTAGAATTGATATGAAAGAAATGAACAGCTGGATAGAAATTGACAAGAGCGTTGCCAATAAAATGGTGAAAGCCATAGATGGTAAGACGTTCAAAGGAAGGAGAATCAGAATGAATGATGCCAATAGCAGGGGATAATCCTGAGATTGATACATGATTGTTGGTGTTTAATTTTAGATTGTCGTTTCTCTTATCACTACTTATAAAAATAGTTTCATTAACTGAAGGAAATTGCTCATGCACGATTTTATTATCAATGCCTCATTGCAACTATTACCCATAGCACATGATAAACATCCTTATGAATGGGTTGATGAAGCCATCATGGTTATTCAACGCTCAGGCATTAAGTTTAAAATAGGTCCTTTTGCTAC